>NZ_CALPCM010000010.1:0-97352 GCF_943193015.1 Hominisplanchenecus murintestinalis | reverse complement strand
ATGGCAATTGGCGAAAGAATACATTTTTTCCGCATCATGCGGGGCATGACACAGAAATATCTTGGTATGCTTGTCGGGTTTCCCGAACGGAGCGCAGACGTGCGTCTGGCACAGTACGAAACTGGCTCACGCAAGCCAAAGGCAGACTTGACGGCTGCACTGGCGCAGGCTCTGAACGTTGCGCCGCAGGCTCTGGACATACCCGACATTGACAGCTACGTCGGACTTATGCACACCTTATTTGTCCTTGAGGACATTTACGGTCTTACCATCACTGAAGCAGACGGAGAAGTCTGCTTAAAGGTCAACAAAGACAAAAGTAAGGATGCCGCCGAACTGCTGAAAATGCTCTGCGCTTGGCAGGAACAGGCTACAAAGCTCTCTGCCGAAGAAATCAGCAGGGAAGATTACGACCAGTGGCGGTACAATTATCCGAAGTTTGACACCACGCAGCATTGGGCGAAATCTCCCTCTGATGAATTGAGCGACGCCTTAGTCGAAGCGTTCAAGGACAAACTAAAAACCGATTGACAAGCACGACAAAAAACGCCCTTAGCCATGAGTTCCTACCCACAGCTAAGGGCGTTATAATATGGATTTATTTCAGCCGTCCAAACCACTTCTTAATCATTCTCCCACCAACAAACCACTTGACAGTAAGAATAATCGTACTCAAACAACTGTTATAAATTTGTTATCAAAAGACCTTTCCAAAGCCCGCAAACCCACATAAACACTGGATTTACTAAGCATTTTTGTTTATTCGAACTCGTCTCATCTATATGATTTTAAGATACTTTTGTGTCTATTTCATACTTTTTAACCCACCTATTTCGCATATTATTTCTATTATTTGAAGACATCTAAAAATTTTAGAAGCAAAATAGAAGCATTGAAAACCTAATTTCTGCTTAAGCAACAAACATTAAACTGGTTGCAATTCAGCAATCTCTTTTACTTTTTCAACCGACAATTCCGTCACATCTGCAATCTCCTCAATTGAGAATCTTCCCAATTCAATTAAACGCCTTGCCGTTTTCTCTTTCTCATGCTCAATACCCTGCTCATATTTTTCCTGATAATTCATCTGCAAAGTCATATAATCCAACCTCCATTTCTCATTTTTTCTGACGGACTGCACCGCCTCATCTAATTCTCTGGTAAAGTCATCCTCCGGCTCCTTACCGTCAATAAAGTTAAGCAGCTTTTTGATTTCCGGTGTCACATCGTTCATTGTACCCTTCGTATTTAAAATAATCTTCGTTGTATCGTCTCCAAGACCCAACTCTGGATTTTGAATACAGCGATTTTCAAAGGTATAGATGTGTCGCCCTTCGCCAAACAAATCAAAGGTACATACAAAAATAACAAAACTGCGTTTCAATTCTTTGTAATTATCCCCTTTTTCCAAGATATTCAAGTCTATCATTCCTTGATAATATCTTGTTCGTTTGGGAAGATTTCTATTCTCTGTGGTCTGCATTTCAATATTGTAAACGGTTTCTTTCCCATCTTCTACATAGATATCCAAACGTACACTTTTCGCATCTGCAGAAATATCTATTGTCTCCTGCGATTTCGGATATTCAATGTGGGATATCTTGATGCCAAGTATCCGTTCTAAAAAAGGTTTTCAAAATTTTGGATTTCTCATGATAACACTGAACATGAAATCATCTTTTATTTGCAGTTCCTCAAAAGCTTTCTCCATAATGACGCTCCTTCTTTTTCTTTACCTCTATTATAATATGTGTCAATATAATTGACAACAATTTATTTTTGCCAATCTATTGCTTCCTTTTCCCCACCAAACGTCATCATCTCCATATTCTTGCGATAACATCTACGTTTACCATGCACATAAGAGTGCCTTCCATATCCTCTGCTGAAAGTCTTTTTCCAATACTTCCATATAAAAGATATTGGGGTCAAAAGCCCCGCTATAGTACCTTGAAAAGTTCATATATTTTCCATGACACTTTCAAATAAACTTGTCAAGATTTGTTTTCTTAAATTTTGCGTAAACCGGGACCATAACAAATCTATGTTTATCATACAATCCTGCTCTATTTTACCCCTCTACTCCACCTCGTCCAAATCCCTCTGCCACAGCCTCACGCACGCATCGCTGGGCATCCGCAAATCTCCCCTCGGTGAAACCGCTACGGAACCGACCTTCGGCCCGTCCGGCAGGCATGAGCGCTTAAACTGCTGGGAAAAGAATCTCCAGTAAAATTTCCTCAGCCATTTCAGAATCGTCTCTTTCTCATAGCTTCCTGCAAAGGCCAGCTTAGCCAGACGGTAAATCTTTCGGGGAAGGAAACCGAAACGCAGCACATAGTACAGGAAAAAGTCATGCAGCTCATACGGCCCTACCAAATCTTCAGTTTTCTGGGAAATCTCCCCGTCTTTTGGCGGCAACAGCTCCGGGCTTACCGGAGTGTCGAGCACATCCAGCAGGATATCTTTCAACTTTTCATCCCCGCAGGTATCCGCATAGTAACGCACAAGATGACGCACCAGAGTTTTTGGCACAGAGGCGTTCACGCCATACATAGACATATGGTCACCATTATAGGTCGCCCATCCAAGCGCCAGTTCCGACATATCTCCCGTACCCACTACCAGCCCGCCTGTCTGGTTCGCGATATCCATCAGCACCTGCGTCCGTTCTCTCGCCTGTCCGTTCTCATAGGTCACATCATGGTTTTCCGCATCATGGCCGATATCCTGGAAATGCAGGGTTACCGCTTTCCGGATGTCTACTTCCCGAAGAGAAGCTCCCAGTGTCCGCGTCAATTCGCAGGCGTTTGTATAGGTACGGTCTGTCGTTCCAAAACAGGGCATAGTCACTGCTGTAATATCCTGTCTGGAAAGCCCCAGCATGTCAAATGCCTTTGCCATTACCAGAAGCGCCAGGGTAGAATCCAGCCCGCCAGAAATACCTACGACTGCACTGGCGCATCCTGTATGCTCCAAACGCTTTTTCAGTCCCAGCGCCTGCATCATCAGTATTTCCTCGCACCGCTTCTCCCTGTCTCCCGGGCTGTCCGGTACAAACGGCATGGGATCGATAAAACGCGTCAGCTCTGTCGGCGTCAGCTCCAGGTGAAAAGGAACTTTCTCATACTCTTCCTGCCCCTGCTGCTGAAACGTTGTCATCCGCCTGCGCTCTGAAACAAGCCGCCGGATATCTATATCGCCATAAATCGTCTCATTCATAAACCGCCTGGATTCTTTCAGCAAAATCCCGTTTTCCGCAATCAGGCTGTGCCCGCCAAATACCAAATCCGTGGAAGATTCCCCTTCTCCCGCACTGGCATAAATGTACCCGCTAATTAGACGCGCCGACTGCCCTGTTACCAGGGATTCCCGGTATTTATCTTTTCCGGTAGCCTCGTCACTGGCTGAAAGGTTAACAATCACTGTCGCCCCCGCCAGCGCATGATGAATGCTTGGAGGCTGCGGCACCCACAAATCCTCACAGATTTCTGCCGCCACACACAGGCCCTCCATCTCCTTGCATACGAAAAGCTGGTTCATGCCAAACGGCACCGGGCTCCCTTCGTAGTCCACCCATTCCACCTTCCGGCATCCCGGCTCAAAGTGCCTCGCCTCATAAAATTCATTATAATTTGGAAGGCAGGACTTAGGGATAATCCCCAGCAGACGCCCGCTGCACACGGCCGCAGCCGCATTATACAGCTTCCCATCCTTTTCCCAGGGAAGCCCTACGAATATCAGGGCGTCCTTTCCCCTGGAATGAAAAACCACCTGATGCAGCCCCTGCCGAGCCCCGTCGAGCAGCGTCTCCTGCCAGAACAAATCCTCACAAGTATACCCTGTCATGCACAGCTCCGGAAATACAATCAACTTCGCCCCGGCAGCTACAGCCTCATCGATTCCGTTACAAATGGCAGCCGCATTGTGGATGCAGTCTGCAACTTTAATTTTCGGCGTTACAGCCGCCGTTTTGATAAATCCGTCAAACATATCCGTCTGCTCCTTACCTGCTTTGTCTTAATAGCTTTTCCAAATCTTCCACATCAAATGCATAGTCCGCGCCGCAGAAATGGCAGTTCAGGCTCACCGTTTTTCCTTCGGCAATCATTTCACGCAAATCCTTCTTTCCGATGCTTATCAGCGCTTTTTCCACCCGCTCCCTACTGCAGTTACACGCAAACTGTGTGGGCATCCTGTCCATGATTTCCAGTCCGAAATCCCCCAGAAGCCGCCCTAAAATCTGCTCCGGCGTCATTCCCTCATCCAGCATGGACGTGACAGAAGTAATATCCGCCAGCTTTTTCTCCAGTGCGTCAATAACTTTTTCATCTGTGAACGGCATAAGCTGTATAATAAAGCCGCCTGCCTGTTTCACCGTATTGTCATGATTCATGAGTACTCCAAGCCCTACCGAAGAGGGCACCTGCTCCGAAGTGGCAAAATAGTACGTCAAGTCCTCCGCAATCTCACTTGTCTGAAGCACCGTCTGCCCGACATATGGCTCTTTTAACCCCATGTCCTTAATCACGCTGAGCATCCCGGGGCCTACCGCCCCTGCAACGTCCAGCTTCCCCGCTGCATTCGCATGGAGAAGCACTTCCGGATTATTCACGTACCCTTTTACATTCCCCTGGCTGTCAGCCGTCACCGTAATACCGCCGATTGGCCCCCTGCCTTTTATCTGAAGAGTCAGGATATCTTTCTCTCCCTTCATCATCACGCCCATCATCGCCCCGGCTGTCAGCAGCCGTCCCAGAGCCGCCGTCGCTACAGGACTGGTATTGTGCGTTCCTCTGGCAAACTCTGTCATCTCCCGTGTAGTTGCCGCAAACGCACGGATTTGGCTGTCAGCGGCCGTAGCCCTTACAATATAATCCGACATATCTCTCACTTTCCTTTCTCTCTGGCAAGAAAATAAACACGTTCACTGTCCTCTCTCGGCGCTTCCTCTGTAAACGCATCATAAACCGCTATAAATTCCATGCCCGCCGCCTCAAGCAGCCGCCTAATTGTTTCTATTTCGTAAGCCTTTTGCAGATGAGTCTCCGTATACTTCCGAAACAGCCCGTTTTCTTCTCTCTGAAATATTGTTAAATCATATTCATTCGCCTGTTCTTCCTCATACCAGGTATTTTCCCAGATAAAGCTGCATTCCTCCCGGTTCTCAGCGATTGTATCCTCCCCCAGCTCCCGATATTTATATGGAGTATTCATATCAAAGATAAAAATTCCTCCGGGGTCCAGGTAATTGTTTACCAGCCGGAACACCTCCAGCAGCTCTTCCTCTGACATAAGATAATTCATGGAATCACAGATGCTCACCACTGCCCTCATCGTACCATAGAGTTCAAACTCCCGCATATCCTGAAGCAGATATAGAATATCATAGCCGCTCTGCCGCTTCTTTTCCATAGCAATCTCCAGCATTTCCTCCGAAAAATCCACGCCTGTCATATCATATCCCTTTGCAGCCAGCAGCTCCGTCAGGCTCCCGGTGCCGCACCCCAGGTCAAGCACCAGCCCATCCTCAATGCCATACTTTTTAAGCAATCCCACGACATACTCCGCCCACTTTTCATACGGTACGTTATCCATAAATGTGTCGTATACTTCCGCAAATCCCGTATATGCCTCCATCTGTCTTTCCTACTTTCCCATAAACTTTTTCAGAAAGCTTATCAGCTCATCCATCTCTTCATCCGTTCCAATCGTTACCCGCAGATAATTGTCAATTCTGGGCTTATTAAAATAGCGCACATAAATCTTCTTGATTTTCAACGCCTCGAAAATCTCCCTTGCGGAGAACTGAGGATGGGTGATAAACAGGAAATTCGCTTGGGAATCCTGGAAGCGGAAGCCCAGCTTCCCAAGCTCCACCTTTACCCTCTCCCTGGTTGCAACAATTTTTCCCTTAGTTTCCTTAAAATATTCTTCTGCCTTTACCGCTTCTACTGCCGCTGCCAGCGTCGGAGCATTCATTGTATAGGAATTAAAAGAATACTTTACGTCATTTAGATATTTTATGAGAATTTTATTTCCCATAGCATACCCTACCCTCATGCCAGCCAGTGAGCGGGATTTTGAAAAGGTCTGTACCACCAGAAGATTATCATATCTATCAATCAGTTCCAACGCAGATTTTCCGCCAAAGTCAATATACGCTTCATCCACAATTACCACCACGTCCCGGTTGTGGGCAACGATGTCCTCCACCGCCGCTAAATCCTGACACACTCCTGTTGGCGCATTTGGATTTGGAAAAATCACGCCGCCATTTGCCTTATAATAATCCTCTTTCACGATTCTGAACTCTTCATCCAGCGCGCATCTCTCATAAGGAATCCTGAGCATTTCTGCCCACACATCGTAAAAAGAATATGTAATGTCCGGGAACAGAATCGGTTTTTGCGAATTAAAAAAAGTCAAAAAACACATTGCCAGCACATCGTCTGAACCCACTCCCACAAAAACCTGTTCCGGCTCCAGATGATAGTAAGCCGCCAGCTCCTTCACCAAAACTTCCGATGTTGGATCAGGATAGCGCCGCAGCATATCTGCATCCATCCCCTTCAAAGCCGCCGTTACTCCCGGCGCAGGCGGATATGGATTTTCATTCGTATTCAGTTTTATGATTCCCCGCTGTTTGGGCTGTTCTCCCGGCACATAGGGAACAACTTTCCGTATATTTTTCTCCCAGCCTTTCACTTCTTTTTTCCTCCCCCGATTTCTTTCATCAGCTCTGCAAAATGCGGCAGCGATCTGCAAATCATCTCATAGGAGACGCAGTACGCCAGCCGCACATATCCCGGACAGTCAAACGAGCTTCCCGGCACCAGAAGGATATTATGCCTCTTTGCCGCCGCGCAGAATTCCTTTTCATCCTCCAGCGGAGACTTTACAAACAAGTAAAATGCTCCCTGTGGTTTCATGCAGTCCAGCCCCACGTTCTTTAACCCTTCGTACAGTGTTTTTCGGTTCCTGTCATAATATTCCACATCCACCTGGGCCTCCAGACAGCGTGCAATCACACGCTGAAACAGGGACGGGGCATTCACATAGCCCAGAATTCTGGTCGCCACGTTTGCCGCCGCACGCACGTCCTCGCTGTCATCCAGCTCATCCGGCAGTACCAGATAGCCGATGCGTTCCCCGGGCAGCGACAGGGATTTGCTGAAAGAGTATCCTACGATTGTATTTTCATAATATTTTGTCAGATACGGCGCTTCCTTGCCGTCATAAGCCAGCTCCCTGTAAGGCTCGTCCGATATCAGATAGATACTTGTCCCATACTCCTGCTGCTTTTTTCGCATAAGCGCCGCCAGGCTTTTAATGGTATCCTCCGAATAAATCACTCCTGTAGGATTGTTCGGCGTATTCACAATGACTGCCTTTGTTTTCGGCGTTATCCGCTTTTCAAACTCAGCCAGATCCGGCTGGAAATCTTCTGTATTCGGCGGCACTGTCACCAATACTCCGTCATAATTCGTGACATATGCACGATACTCCCCAAAATAAGGCGCAAATACCACTACCTCTTCTCCTGGGTTCAGCAGAGTTTTCATAATCACATTCATGCCTCCCGCCGCTCCCACGGTCATCACGATATTTTCTCCGTGAAACGCCGTACCAAAACGCCTGTTCAAAGATTCCGCCACCGCCCCGCGCACATCCTCATACCCTGAGTTGCTCATATAGCCATGAACAAATACCGAATCCTCTTCTTCCAAAATCCGGTACACTGCCTCTTTCACTTCCTTCGGAGCCGGCAGATTCGGATTGCCGAGGCTGAAATCATACACATTTTCCGCTCCATAAATAGCAGACAGGCGCTTTCCCTCTTCAAACATTGCCCGGATTGCCGAGCTGCCCTGTACATAAGATACCATTTTTTCTGAAATCATTTTTTCTGCCTCCTCGCAGTCCCCTTTTCAACCATATATACCGGATGATAAGACAATTTCGCCCGACGCAGCCCCTCTGCCCCGGTATCTTCCTCCCGGTTAATATAGGTAAACCCTTCCGTCTCGTGAATTACAAACTGCTGGTTAATCATGGGATACGCCCCCGGCACATCTGCAAATGCTTTCTCTACATGCACCACCACCGTATCCTCGTTCAGCGCTTCCCCGATGGAAAATGCCACAACCCTGCCCTCGGCGCGCAGCAGGCCGCCCCGCATCCCCAGTTCCTCAAAGAGCCGCAGGTAATTCAAGGTTACGCACATTTCTGCATTTTTTTCCTCATCCTCTTCACATCCGTTATTCTTTCTCCACTGCAGCGCCATCTGAAAACACTCTTCTTTATTTTCAGCCGTAATCGACTCATATTTCCAGTCAGGATACAATTTCTGAAATTTATTCACATGATTTTTCTTCCCGTGATACTTTTTCCCTGAAAGGTTCGCCAACTTTTCCCTCTCATAAACATAATCTGCCGCATCTCTGTTATATACAATCTCATACTCTCCGGGGTACAGCCTGTCCATCATCTCAAACTGCTCTTTCGTAATCAGATGGTAATGATATTCCAGTCTCTGTTCCTTACACCAGGCGTCAATCGCCTCCATCGCCCGCTGAATGTTCTTTTCGTCGCCCAGCGGAAATGTGAAGCCAGGTTCTTCTCCTTCGGATTTGTACACCAGCATATCCTCTATAATAGCAAACTTCACGCTATAATGCCGTGACCAAAGATACGTATTCGCAAAAGTAAATTCGCAGCTTCTGGAATGCTGCCTGTGCAGATAGCTCTCAATCAGTTCCTTATCTTCTAATTCCGGTCTTTTAAATTCAATCATAAGTCTCCTCTTCGATACGATGTATTAGGAAGCGGTCTGTCTCCGTATATCACAGAGCAGGCCGCTTCCACTATGCAAAATTTGCATTCCTATATCTATGGAAACGCTGATTAAATCAGCATTTCCTTAGCGCCTCCGGCGGATGCACACGGATTTGCAGGGGAAACTGCTGCTTCGCAGCGCAAATCCGGTGCGGGAAACGCTTTAATTAGCGTTTCCCTATATATACGCGTTTCTTCAGACGGTAAGCTGCTCCTTCTTCATAACATCTTCCACCTGCTCCACATATTTTTTACAGAGCGTATCATCCAAAGCCTCCACCATAATGCGGATCACCGGCTCCGTCCCGCTCTCACGCACCAGGATCCTTCCCTCATCTCCCAGCGCTTCCGCCACAGCCTCCACAGCCTTTATAACTGTCGGATTTTCTCTGGCCGTTTTCTTATCCGCTACCCGGACATTTTTCAGAAGCTGTGGATAAATCCGCACCTCTGAGGTGAGCGCCGCCAGGCTCTGCTTACACTCCAGCATAGCTTCCATCACCATCAGGGACGTAAGGATTCCGTCTCCTGTAGTAGCATGTTTGCTGAAAATAATATGCCCGGACTGCTCGCCGCCAAGACAGTGCCCATTATTCATCATATTTTCATACACATATTTATCCCCAACCGCAGTCTTTTCATACGAAATTCCTGCTTTGTCGCACGCTTTGTAAAGTCCCAGGTTCGACATTACCGTCGTTACAATCGTATTATTGTTTAGTCTGCCCTCTTCCTTTAAATACTTTCCGCAGACATACAGAATCAAATCCCCATTTACCACGTTTCCGTTTTCATCTACAGCAATACAGCGGTCTGCATCCCCGTCATAGGCAAATCCCACGTTCAGCCCATTATCCCTCACATATTTCTGCAATATCTGAATATGAGTCGAGCCGCAGTCCTTATTGATATTCGTACCGTTTGGCTCATTACTGATCACATAAGTCCTTGCCCCAAGCGCATCAAACACACTCTTAGCAATAGCCGATGCGCTTCCGTTTGCGCAGTCCAGTCCGATTTTCATATTTTTAAACGAACGTGTAGCCAGGGAAATCAGATAACCAATATAGCGGTTTCTGCCAGCCACAAAGTCTATCGTGCGCCCAATATCGCCTCCCGTTGCCAGAGGCAGCTCTTCTACCTCTCCATCCAAATATGCCTCAATCTTCGCCTCCACTTCGGCTTCCAGTTTATATCCCATCCCGTTGATTACCTTGATTCCGTTGTCATAAAATGGGTTATGGCTCGCAGAAATCATGATTCCGCAGTCAAATCCCTCGGTACGCACCACATAGGAAACGCTGGGCGTAGTCGTCACATGCAGCAGATACGCGTCCGCGCCCGAAGCCGTCAGCCCTGCCACCAGGGAATACTCAAACATGTAGCTGCTCCTTCGTGTATCCTTCCCAATTACAATCTGGGCTTTGTGGTTCCTTCCGTAATACCATCCGAGGAAACGCCCCACCTTAAAGGCATGTTCCACCGTCAGATTTACATTTGCTTCTCCTCGAAATCCGTCTGTTCCAAAATATTTTCCCATAATAATCTCCAATCCGCACTTCCCGGCACTGTCCTTCCTATGAATTATATGCCCTCTGTGCATATCTTCTATAGTATACTTCCAGTTCCACAAAAAAACAACCGTCTGCGCCGTATTTCCGGATGCAGCAAATAGGACGCTGTCAGTTTTCGTTCATCTTCGCCAGCTTCGCGCTCTGGTCTGCCGCTATCAGCGCATCGATAATCTCCTGAATATCCCCGTTCATAATTTTGTCCAGCTTATACAGGGTAAGATTGATGCGGTGGTCGGTTACGCGCCCTTGCGGAAAATTGTAAGTACGGATTTTCTCGGAGCGGTCTCCTGTTCCAATCTGACTGCGCCTTGCTTCTGCTTCTGCATCATGCTGCTTCTGGCATTCTATATCGTACAGCTTCGCGCGCAGCAGTGCAAATGCTTTATCTTTATTCTGAAGCTGTGACTTTTCTGTCTGGCTGTAGATTACGATACCTGTAGGATAATGGGTCAGGCGGACCGCTGAATCGGTGGTATTGACACACTGGCCTCCGTTTCCCGACGCGCGCATTACGTCAATACGCACATCTTTCTCATCAATCTGTACGTCTACTTCCTCGGCCTCCGGCATAACTGCCACCGTAATTGTGGACGTATGGATACGCCCTCCGGACTCTGTCTCAGGTACTCTCTGTACCCGGTGTACGCCGGATTCATACTTCATCACCGAGTACGCCCCCTGTCCGTTTATCATAAAGGTAACGCTTTTCATACCGCCGATACCAATTTCCTCACATTCCATCAGCTCCACTTTCCAGCGGTGATCTTCTGCAAAATGCACGTACATACGATAAATTTCTGCTGCGAACAGCGCTGCCTCATCTCCGCCTGCACCTGCACGTATTTCTACGATTACGTTCTTGTCATCATTCGGGTCTTTCGGCAGCAGCAGAATCTTCATCTGGCTCTCCAGCTCCTCTACTCTCGCTTTTGAATCATTCAGCTCTTCTTTCGCCATCTCACGCATTTCCTCATCAGACTCTTCTTCAAGCATGGCAAGGGAATCTTCGATGTTCTGTTTACACTGTTTATATTCTTTATATGCCTCCACAATCGGCGTAAGGCTGCTCTGCTCTTTCATCAGTTTACGAAAACGCTCCGGGTTGTTGGCAACGTCCGGCTCGCTCAGCTCGCTCATAATTTCCTCATACCGAATCAATAAATCTTCTAATTTGTCAAACATTTCTCTTCCTCCTGCTTATGGTTTCACAATCATTCAGCTGATCCCGGGCTGCTTTATGGTTTTCGCTCCAGCCTTCCTTTTACCACCCGGTCAAGCCCCGCCAAGTCTTTGCAGACAGCCACATGGCTGAATCCCGCATTTCTCATCAGCTCCGATACCTGTTCTCCCTGGCTGCAGCCGATTTCAAACATCAGCCATCCTCCCTCTTTCAGATATCCAGAGCTCTCCTCTGTTATTTTGCGGTAAAAATACAGCCCGTCCTCCCGCCCGTCGAGCGCTGTTCTCGGCTCAAACAGCCGTACTTCTTCCATCAGCTCTTCAATCTCCGCCGAAGGGATATAAGGCGGATTTGACACGATAATATCAAACTGCCCTTTCACCGATTCAAACAGATTTCCTTGAACAAAGGTTATCTCTGCTTCCTGGCGCCGGGCATTTTCCCCGGCTGTCTCCAGTGCCTCTCCTGACAAATCGCTTGCCACCGCTTTCATACCGGGAACCAGCTTCACAAGACTGATGGCTATACATCCTGAACCTGTACACATATCCAGCAGCTTCATGCCGGGACGCGCTGCTTTCATCACTTCCTCCACCAGAATTTCCGTATCCTGGCGGGGAATCAATACTTTATTATTTACAAAAAAAGGGATTCCCATGAATTCCTGTTCCCCTGTAATGTACTGCAAAGGTACATGAGTCCCGCGCTGCTCCAGCTCCTGTGTATACGCCGTATGAAGTCTCTCTCCTATCTCTTCCTGCCGGTTCATCAGGAACCAGGCACGGTTCACCTTTTCCCCATGCTCTTT
The DNA here is from genome assembly GCF_943193015.1 of Hominisplanchenecus murintestinalis. Classification (NCBI taxonomy): domain Bacteria; kingdom Bacillati; phylum Bacillota; class Clostridia; order Lachnospirales; family Lachnospiraceae; genus Hominisplanchenecus; species Hominisplanchenecus murintestinalis. Next base: position 84,952 of record NZ_CALPCM010000010.1, on the reverse strand, counting down.
CTTTAATATATCCTCTAAGAGATACCATGCATCCAGGGCCGCATCCGGAATTTCTCTCTCTTCCAGATACTTCTCACCGGTTTTCAGTGCTTCCCAAAGCGTCATGGTTTCTCTCTTCTTCATAGTGTTTCCCAAAATTCTCCGTCAAATATGCCTTCCAGTCAAATACTGCCTCTACCGAGCAAATCGCCACTTCTATCATAGATTCGTCCGGTTCTTTCGTCGTCAGGTTCTGCATCCAAAGCCCGGGCTTGCTCAAGATTTCCACCACACGGTTCTCGCTTCGCCCTGCCAGCCGAATAAATTCATAGGAAATCCCTGCAATCACTGGTACCAGAAGAATACGTACGATAACTCTCCACAGTGGGGACTCCACGCGGATAAACAAAAACAGCACCACACTGATTAGCATCACGATAAGCAGAAAGCTTGTGCCGCAGCGTTTATGCTGCTTTGAGCTTTCCATAACATTTTCCACATTCAAATCCAAGCCATGCTCAATGCAGTTTATACATTTATGCTCTGCCCCATGATACTGGAACACCCGCTGGATATCTTTCATTCTGGAAATCAGCAGAATGTATCCAATAAACAGGCACAGACGCACCGCTCCTTCAAAAAGTCCCAGAAGCATCTGGGAATCCGTAAACCGCCGAAACAGATTGGAAACGAAATAAGGCAGTACCATAAAGAGACCTACTGCCAGAAGGATAGATAGAACCACGGTTACTCCCATAATCAGGGAATCCCTTTTCTCCTGCTCCTCTTTGCTCACCGCGCGCCGCTTCGGGTTTTCCTCCTCTGCTTCTTCCATAAAAAAGCCCGCCGAATAAGTCAATGTTTTCATCCCTAACACCAGAGAATCTACGAAATTGAATACACCGCGGATAATCGGCAGCGAAAGTATCTTCTTGTTTTTAATAAAACCCTCATGGCTGTCTGTCTTGACTACAATTTCCCCGTCCTCTTTGCGGACGGCTACCGCATATCGGCTGCCATTTTTCATCATGACTCCTTCCATAACTGCCTGGCCGCCAATATTGGATGACTTCATATACATCTGTCCCTTCTTTAAATAGTAAAATGGGCTGAGATTTTCCAACCTCAACCCTATCTTTACATCCTATTTGTTTGTAATACCATACTTCCTGTTGAACTTGTCGATACGTCCGCGTGCCGCAGCCGTCTTTTGCTGTCCTGTGTAGAATGAATGACATTTTGAACAAATTTCCACATGGATATCTTTCTTTGTTGAACCCGTTACAAATGTATTTCCGCAGTTGCAGGTAACGGTTGCCTGATGGTACTCTGGATGGATTCCTTCTCTCATGATTTTCACCTCATTTTTATTATTCGTGAACTGCTTATCTGTATTTCCTCCGCAAAACCTATTTTCTGCGGTATACAAACCTGTTTCCGGCCAATGCTGCTCCTCCTGTTTCCACAGCAAGATATCCCGGACTACCCCTGTAAGTCCCTACAGTTACGCTGTATGCCATAAAACACGCATCATATAAACAGCGATTGCATTATAGCATAGCCTTTCAAAAAATGCAAGTTCTTTTTACTCGTGACGCAGGGCGTCAATCGGGTTCAGATTTGCTGCCTTTATAGATGGCAGCAGGCCGAAAATGATTCCAATCAACATAGAGAACAGCACAGACACAATAATGGACGGGATGCTAATCGCCACCGGAATATCCGCCATTTTTGATATTACTTCCGCCATGACGATTCCTGCCGCCACGCCAACAATTCCTCCCATGCTGGTCAACACCGCGGCTTCTGTCAGGAACTGCCCCAAGATCCTCTTCTTCTTCGCCCCGATTGCCTTTTTCAATCCAATCTCACTGGTTCGCTCTGTAACAGATACCAGCATAATATTCATAACGCCGATACCTCCTACTAAAAGAGAAATGCTGGCGATCCAAATGAGCTGAATATTTGTCGCCTCACTGAGCGCCTGCTGGTCTTTCGCCTGTTCCAGCACGTCCTTTGACTTGTACTTAATCTCCGAATCTGACACAGACAGGTACGGATTCAGGATATCCGCCGTCTTTTTCCCCGCCTTCGTCATAGCGTCCACGCTCGTCGCTTTCACGACCACATTCTGCGGCTCGTCATACTGGTAGACAATTCCCCAGGCAGACGCAGGCAGATACACGATACCGCTGGCCTGCTCTCCCATATATGTCTCATAATCTTCCATGCTGTTAATGACTGGTTCAAACTCATCTTTCTTCTGCGCCACCCCGACAACCGTAAATGGCTCGCCTTTAATCTCAATTGTTTTTCCCAGGGCGCTCTCTTCCTGAAACAAACTGCTCGCTGCTGTCTGATCCAAAATCGCTACCTTATGGAAGTTCGTAAAATCTTCTTCCAGGAACTGCCGCCCTGTACGTACCATGTAGCCACAGGTAGAAAAATAATTCTCAGTTACCCCCAGCACATTTGCGCCCTTCAGCCCTTTATCCCGATAAAAGACGCCTTCTGCATAAGCACGGCTGTTGTACAGCGTTACACTTTCCACCTCATCTAAATCTTCAATCTGCTGCCGTACTTCCTCACTGATTACCGGAATTCCCTGTGGCGCGGGGCTATAATCATAGAATTCATAGGGCCAGTCACCCTGATAAATACGCACGTTCACCGTATTATTTCCGGCTCCCAGGAGATTTTCTTTAATCTGCTCATTCGTACCCTGAATCGTCGATACAATAGAAATGATGGAGGCAATACCGATAATGATACCGAGCATCGTCAGAAATGAACGCATTTTGTGCGACCACACTCCCTGTAAGGATAACCGTATATTTTCTAACATGCTTCCACCTCCTATTCCGGCACTTCGCCGGCTTCGTCTTCATCTATTTTTACTTTTGCGCCTTCTGTCACGTTCTTTCCATACGGAAACGCAATGTTATCCTCCAGGCTCAGCCCGCTTTTTATTTCGATATTCGTAGAATAAACTGTAGCTCCTGTCTTTACATACTGCTTCACCAGACGGTTGTTTTCATCTGCCTTATACACATAACTCTGCCCGTTCTCTGAACGGATATAAGCTTTGTACAGGTAGATTGCAGAACTATTCCCTCCGGTATTCCCATCCAGGGTCAGATCCACCCACTCCATATTCGTGAGCCCCGTGGAATCTTCGATATATGCCATAAAGGGATATTGGGATCCCGTAGGTTCACCGCTGTTATAATAATTATTTTCCGTATCCGGATATTCTGAAATCTCCGTGATTTCCGCAGTAAAGCTCATACCGCTCTCATAGGACATCCCTGTCATGGTAGTGCCGACTTTTACCTCGCCCAGTTTCAGCTCGTTAATCGTCCCCCTCACATACATTCCTTCGTTGCTGGTGACAGATATAAAAGCTTTTCCATCCACTTCACCCACTTTCGGATCCCCCACAGCCTTCACAATGCCGTTAATAGACGCTTTCACAACTGCCGCATCCGTCTTACGTTTCGCCTGCTTCACCCGGATGTTTGCTTCCCGCAAATCCAGCTTCAAATCTTTAATTTCATCTTCTTTTTCTTTAATGGCTTCCTTCAGTTCTGTCACTGTATAAACGTCATCGCCAAAATCATCCCCGCCCCATATATCATCGCCCGGGTCATCAGGCTCTTCCGTTTCCGGCTCGTCTATCTGCGGCACATTTTTCGTCACACCGTCGCTCCCGAATGTCCAGGTAATATCCGGTGCATAAGGTTTATCTGCTTTCACCGTACCGTTGATACTGATAGACTTCACAAACCCGCCGTTCACGGAATCACCTTCCCGAATTTCAAGGATTGCATAACTTCCTTCTCCGTCTCCGTTCATTCCTCCATTTTTTCGTGAAGTTCCCAGTTCATTAAAGCCCAGTATTTTATTCATAAAAGACGCATAAATTGTCGTGCCCTCTTTACAGAAAAATATATATGGGTCATCTTTCGTCCCCGTGCCCTTATAAGGCTTGGAATCATAATTCAGCTTTTTATATGCTTTTACCTGGCCAAGCGGAGATTTCTCACTCTCTGTCTCCTGCTCCGGTCCTGGAACTTCCCCGCTTGGCTGTGTTTCCGGCTGTGTTTCCGGTGCAAACGTTTCCGGCGGAGGCGTCTCTGTCTGCACAGGCTCTGTCGATGGCGGCTGTGTCTCCGGCGCAGGTGTTTCTGTCTGCACTGACTCACTTTCCGTTGCTGTCATAACCATCCTGGTTTTTGCAAGAACCACCCCATGATTCCCTGAGGCATCGCCATACTGATTATCCGCTACCGGGGTGATTTTTTTCAATTTCTCCAGCTCCTGCTGCGCTGCCTTGATCTTCAGTTTAATAGACTGCCGATCCAGCTTTTCCGATTCCAGATCAAGTTCCAGCAGCGTTGTATCATAAGCGAGAAGTTTATCGCCAATCTTTACTTTGTCCCCTTCTTTTACATACACCTTATCAATAACTTCCCCATCTGTAAGATGAACTTCCTGGTTCGCATTTGCTGTAATCATACCGGAAGTAGAAGTCCCGTCTCCCCACCAGCCCGAATTCAGACTGGATACGGAAATAACTTCCACAGGATCCGCATTGCTCTTCACGATATGGTAAACGCCATATCCACCGCCGATTACCAGGACAGCCGCCCCTACGCCGACCGCTATAAGTGTTTTCCTTTTCATAGAGTCACCTCCTCTTGCGTCCGTTCAGAAATTTCTCCATCAAAAATATCCACTGTCCTTCCGGCATGACGGGCAATCTCGCCGTCATGCGTAATCATAATGACTGTCACTCCCTCTTCATTCAGCTTTGCAAACAACTCCATAACTTGTTTTCCCGATTTTGAATCCAAAGCTCCCGTAGGTTCGTCCGCCAGCAGGATTTTCGGTTTATTTACCATGGCTCTGGCAATCGCCACCCTCTGTTTCTGCCCTCCTGACAGCTGGTTTGGGACGAACGAGAGACGGTCGGATAAACCCACTCTGTCCAGCGCCTCCGCCGCGAGCCTGTTCCGCTCCTTCTTGGAAATTCCTGCATAAATTAAAGGTAATGCCACGTTCTCCAGCGCCGTCTGCCTCGGCAGAAGCTGGAAAGTCTGAAATACAAACCCGATTTTATTCAGCCGGATATCTGCCAGCTCATTTTCTTTCTGGAGCAGCACGTCTACGCCGTCCAGCTTATATTCTCCTTTTGTGGGTAAATCCAGGCAGCCCACGATATTCATCAGCGTAGATTTTCCGGAACCGGAAGGCCCCATGATTGCCACATATTCGCCTTCTTCCACATGGAGCGTCACATCCTTTAATACCGGAACCACCATACTGCCCTGGACATAATCTTTATAGATATGGTTCAATTCTAGTATCACTATTCTTCCTCCAATCCATTTCCAAATACGGCGCTGCCGTCAATCGTTTCTACATCCTGAATCGCGTCAACACCGCCAGATGCACCCGGATCTCCTAAGTCTGCATCACCGTCATAGATTTCTTCATCTGACGGCTCATCTTCATCATCAACCGGCTCATCACTTCCTCTGCCTGCCGGGGCAGCGTCAAACTCTGGAACTTCATTATTTCCCATGCCGCCCATGTCTCCCATCTCAGGCGCCTGGTCTATATTCTTCACCGCATTGTCTCCTTCCTGAATCGATTCATCCGGAAATGCGATGTAATCCTCCTCTGCTAAACCGTCCAGAATCTGGTATTTCTGAAGCTCCTCATCAAACTCTCCCAGGGACACTGAGCGCTTTTCCATCTTATCCTTCGACGTAGCTGCCCATACATAAGCGTCATTCTCCTCCTGGACAATATAGTAACTGTCCAGCCACATGCCTTCCTTCGGCTCATCCTGTCCATGATCCATCTCCATATACACATGCTGTCCGAGCATAAGTCCTTCAGCCGTTTCCAGTTCTACATAAAAAGGATAATTGCTGGAATTCTCCGTACCGCCATCCGAGCTGGCGTACATCATACCTCCGTTTTTCTCCGGCTTCTCCAAATCTACAGCCGTCATGGTTCCTTTCCAAGTCGTGTCATCTACCCTTGAATGAATAATTACCGGCTGCCCCTCTATGACTGCCGACATATTCTGTTCATTGACTGTCCCTTTAATGCGGAAATTTCCGGTTGCCAGCACTGTCATAAAAGGCTCCGCTTCTCCCGTCATAGAATTCACTTCCGGGTTCTCGATAGAATTGACTGATTTCACCACGCCATCTATCTCACTCGTTACCTCAGCGTTCGCAATGCTGTTTTTTAGTTTTCCAATTTCCATCTGCTTGCTTTTCTGTTCGTACTCTTTTCTCTTTATTTCATTTTCCGCCGAATTAATCTGCGTCGTGTAGCTGAGCTGGGAATCTGCAGATGCATTTGCTTTCTCTTTTTTCAGAGAAACAATCTGCTCCTTCGTCTGGTCAATCTCGTTTGCCAGACGATCCAAATCAATCTCTGCCTGCGCCAGATTTTCTTCCATTTCTTCCGTATTATATGTAAAAAGTTTATCTCCCGCCTTGACTTCGTCCCCTTCCTGAACCAGGATTTCATCCACTTTCTTATCAGAGGGAAGCTCTATTTCCCATGTTTTTTGCGGCTCCACAACTCCCGCGAACCTGTCTGTCAATCCATTCCCGCTGCCAAGCCCGCAAAGCTCCGCCACGGAATCTACATAAACCGCACTGTCAGGATTCCCCCCTGAACTGTCTCCTTCTCTGAACACCGTAAAAAACACGCCGCCCGCTATCACGGCCACCAGCACCACACCTGCGATTATCATCTGCACTTTCTTTCTTTTCATGGCCTTCCTCCATCTATACAATATTTGGCATTCGTCCAGGACAACGCGCCTGCCTCCCGGCCACCCCGCCATGTTTCTTTGTCCAGTATAACATGGCATTGTGCGTTGTCCTACTTAAAATTTCATTAAGATTTTGCTGAAAGCAACCTGTTGAATTTTTCAGGAATTTTATGAGGATTTTCAGGAATTTTTGTTGCTAATGTGTTGCTGACTGTTCACATTTACTCCGCCATGCGTTCCGCTTATCCACGAAATTACACCGTGTTCCGCCATTGCTATGTGGTTACAAGACCCATGTAATATACTGGCTGCTGTATCGTTTCATTCAACATCTCTTCCGGAATAAGTCCACCACTACCAGCTCTGTCGGATTTCCTATCCGGGGAATCCTTGAATGGGAACCCAATCCCGCGCTAACTGCCATATAGTGCCCGTTTTTCACGAATATCCCTCTGTCATACCGCGGAAATGGCACACACTGCGGGCTGACGATCCCCCCCAAAAACGGAAGCCGCAGGAAACCTCCGTGCAGGTGCCCGGACAGCGTCAAGTCTGCTCCCCATTCCTCATATGCAGCGAAACACATGGGGTTGTGGGCAAGCAGAATCTGATACCTCTCCTGTGTCCCTTTCCCTAAATATGTTTCCAGCTCTGCCAGAGAAAGAGTTTCAAAACAAAACCGCCGGTAAAATCTCCAGGGAAGCTGCAGGCCATAAATCCGCAGCGGCACATTTTTCACCGTTGTATCTACACATTCATTTTCCAATAAAAATACGCCGGCTTCACGGACAGCTTCGGCATAACGTTCATAGCGCAAACCGAAACTGTCTGTGTCCAGCTTCATACGATGTTCATGATTTCCATACCCATAATACACCGGATATTTCTCTGCCAATACCTGCAGAAGCCGCAACGCCGTGCCTTCTTCCTCCGGCTCCCCTGAAGTAAGCATATCCCCGGCAGCAGCAATCAAATCCGGCTTCTGCCGATGAATTTCTTGTATCAGAACATCATTGTTCTTTCCATAGCTCTCATTGTGCAAATCGCTTAACAGGACAATCCTTATTTTCCCTTCGAGACAGTATTTCTTTTTATCAATTGGTATTTGATATCTGGTTACTCTAAATTTTTTCATGTCCCGAGTATAGCATACTCTCTCTCAAAATACAATTCACCTGTTCAGCACAGGTACGCATACCAGGCTTCTTTCAGATAATCAAAAAATCCCGCTTTCTCTACGTCTTTGTCTACCAAAAGTTTTACCGCACCGATTTTTTTACCGTTCAGAAAATATTGTGCCTCCCCTGCACTGTCGCCATTTAACAGAGGCGCTTCCATTTCCTCCTGCATCACAATTTCTTTCTTTATCGCTGAGAGATCTGCCCCATCTGTATCCAAATAATTAAATTCCCCCTCATAACGGCATGGAACTGTCTTTTCCACGCCCCTCTTCACCCGTATTTCCGGCAGTACGTCCTTATTCTCATCTGTATAAAGCACGCATTTTCCAAACCCATAGTTCAGCAGTGCTGCCGCATTCGCAAATCTGGTTTTTGAATTTGGAGCAGTCATAATAACACTAATTAGTTCAATCCCATTTCGGACAGCAGTTGCTGAAAGGCAGTATTTCGCAATACTGGTACTTCCCGTTTTCAGCCCTTTGCAGCCCTCATAGCTTCGCAGCAGCTTGTTTGTGTTCGTCAAACCAAAGACTTTCGTCCCCTGTCTTGTCACATGGGTAATATCTTCCATCCATACCGTCGTATAGTCATAAATCTGCGGAAAACGTGTAACCAGTTCCCGCGACATAATAGCGATATCTCTTGCAGTTGTATAGTGATTTGGATCCTCTGTCAACCCACAGCAATCCACAAAATTTGTGTTCAGCATACCAAGCTCTTTCGCCCGCCGATTCATCAGGTTTACGAATTCCTGTTCTGTGCCGCTGATATGCTCTGCCATAGTCACTGCCGCATCATTCCCCGATGCAATCATAATGCACTTAATCAGAGTCTCTACCGTCTGCTTCTCTCCCTCTTCCAGAAAAACCTGGGATCCTCCCATAGACTTTGCGTGGGCGCTCGTAACTGCCTCATCCGTAAGCTTTATCTTGCCGCTTTCAATCGCTTCAAAAATCAAAAGTGCCGTCATGATTTTTGTCACGCTGGCAGGACTTCTTTTCTCATCTGCCGCTTTCTCGTAAAGCACCGTCCCTGTCGAAGCCTCCACCAGAATCGCGGAAGGCGACTCAATCTCAACGCTCTCTCCCTCCGCGCATACCGGAAGGACGCCCTGGAAAAACATCAGCGCAGCAAGTAATGTTGCCAAAAATTTTTTCATAAAAAACCGCTCCTATTCCGTCTTCTATGTAAATTATAGTAGACAAAGGAGCGGTTTATACCATCGTTATGAAATACGGATGCCCTTTTGTACAGGCACCCCTTTCTTCGCTCTATACATATGTACTGAAAAATCCACAAAATAATATACAATCAAAATCACAGCCAGGACACATCCAACATCAAACGAATATGTGTCCGCAAAGGCCATCACACCTTTATGCAAAAAGCCAAACAGGCAGATTGTGTACAGCCCCCACGCAAGAGTACTCTCCAGGCAGATGATTCCCTTGTAATTAAACGGCTTCTCTGTGTAATCCCACCAGACTGCCCCCAAGATGCGAATCATCAGCTTCGCAACTAAAAACTCAAAAAACGTAGCGCCTATGCTGCCCAATATGTACAACCCTACATAATTCCCCTCCAGAGGACGGAGCAGAAGATACGCCCCCACCGCTCCAAACCCATAAATCGGACAAATAGGTCCGAAAATAAATCCCCTGTTCACCAGCCGCTTTTCACAAATCGACATGTAAATCGACTCCACGCACCACCCAAGGATACTGTAAATCAAAAACCACTGTACAATGTGGTAAACATCTGTCCCCGTTCCATAAACTGTCATATCCCACGGCATATTACTTACCTCTCCTAAAGCAAAGCTTATCTTGTGTCTGTATAATCGTAAACATCCTATCACAAATTTGATTGTTTGACTACTTCCCTTAGAAAATATTAAGAAAATTTAAGCTGCTTATAACGGTATAAAGTGCAAAGAAAAAAGATATGTATATCAGATACCATCCTCTTTCTTCTTTTGCTGAGTTATTTACAACAGATGTACAATTATTTTCATCAAGAACTACTGAAAGGCCACAACAAATATGTGGAAGCTGACGGTTATCAGGATACCGTAGTATATTTGGCGATTACTTTTCTCAAACCAGTTCAGCATCATTTTTTCTTTCCAGACCATCCATTCTTACCCATATAGAAAACTCCCCGACTCAATGTCGGAGAGTTTCATCTGCACATTAGTTATACTTACGCTTACGAGCAGCTTCGGATTTCTTTTTACGTCTCACGCTTGGTTTTTCGTAATGTTCTCTCTTACGAATCTCCTGCTGAATACCAGCCTTCGCGCAGTTTCTTTTGAAACGACGCAAAGCGCTGTCCAAAGTCTCGTTCTCTTTAACGATTACGTTTGACATAGCCTCACACCTAACCTCCCTCCAGTTGTAGATTGTGCATAATACAACTGTACGGGTATTTTTATTGCACTGATATTCATTATACCATAATTTCCATATACGTCAAGGATTATTTATTTTGTTCTGACAAAATTTTACTCGTAGCGCAAAGCATCAATTTCTGTTTTATTTTATCTGCCCCATCAAAATCTCGGCTGCGGCTTCCAAAGCCTCCCCAATCTTCTCCGGGTTCTTTCCTCCGGCCTGCGCCATGTTCGGACGGCCGCCTCCGCCGCCTCCGACAATTGCCGCCATGCCTTTAATCAGATTTCCGGCATGTGCCCCGGCTTTCTGCGCTGCGTCTGTCGCCATAGCAAGCAGGCTCACTTTGCCGCCTTTCGCTGATGCCAGCACGACGACGCCTTCGCCCAGTTTTTCTTTTAGCTGGTCGCCCAGGTCGCGCAGCCCGTTCATGTCCACATCCTCCAGGCTTGCCGCCAGCAGCTTCACGCCTTTCACTTCCTGCACCTGGTTCATCACATCTCCCAGCGCGTCCTGCGCCAGTTTGCTCTTTAAAGACTCATTTTCGCTCTGGGCTGCTTTCAGCTCTGCCTGCAGATGGGAAATCTTATCTGCCAGCTCGTTCGGGGTTGTTTTCAAAAGGGCCGCTGCCTGTGCCAGCTTCTGCTCCGCTTCTTTATAGTATACAAACACTCCGTCCCCTGTCAGAGCCTCAATACGGCGTACACCAGCCGCGATGCCGGATTCGGAAACAATCTTAAATACAGTAATCGTCCCCGTATTTGCCACATGCGTACCGCCGCAAAGCTCCCTGGAGAAATCCCCCATAGAAACCACACGTACTTCATCCTCATATTTCTCGCCAAACAGAGCCATTGCACCGCTCTTCTTTGCATCCTCTACGTTCATAATCTCCGTCACTACCGGCAGGGACGCCTGAATTTCCCGGTTTACCAGTTCCTCTGCCTTCGCGATTTCTTCCTGTGTCATCGGCGCAAAGTGCGCGAAGTCAAATCTGAGCCTGTTCGGTGTTACGAGAGAACCTTTCTGCTCTACATGGGAACCCAACACTGTCTTTAACGCTTTCTGGAGAAGATGGGTTGCACTGTGATTCTTACAGGTAGCATTTCTGCCTGCCGCATTCACTTCCAGAACTGCAGTATCACCTGCCTTAAGCATTCCTTTTGTCATATATCCGACATGGCCGACCTTACCGCCCATGAGCTTTATAGTACTCTCTACCCGGAACTCTCCTTCTGTTGTACGGATCACTCCGGTATCGCCTTCCTGGCCGCCCATCGTTGCATAAAACGGGGTCTGCTCCACCAGCACTGTCCCTTTATCGCCGTCTGAGAGCGCCTCGGTAATCTCCTTTTCTGTCGTAAGGACAGTAATCTTTGATTCATGGCTCAGCCTGTCATACCCCACAAATTCCGTGGTAACAGAAACATCGATTTCATCGTAAACCGTAGCGTCCTTGCCCATATAGTTTGTCGTCGCACGGGCGCTTCTTGCTTTCTTTCTCTGTTCCTCCATCGCTGCCTTGAAACCGCTTTCATCAATGGAGTATCCCTTCTCTTCCAAAATTTCTTTTGTTAAATCCAGCGGGAAGCCATACGTATCATACAGAATAAATGCATCCTTTCCGTCCAGTTCTTTTTTGCCCGCCTTTTCCATATCTGCTTCCATCCCTGCCAGGATGCTCAGTCCCTGGTCGATGGTCTTATTAAACTTCTCTTCTTCCTGAGCCAATACCTTCAGGATAAACTCTTTCTTCTCCTCCAGCTCCGGATATCCGTCTTTCGAACCCGCGATAACCGTCTCACTCAGCCCTGAAAGGAAGCCGCCCTGGATGCCCAGAAGCCTTCCGTGACGTGCGGCGCGGCGGATCAAACGGCGCAGCACATACCCCCTTCCCTCATTCGTCGGCATGATTCCATCCGAAATCATGAAAGTCGCCGAGCGGATATGGTCTGTAATCAGGCGGATAGACACGTCTTTTTCTTCATTTTCTTTATAAGTAACATGCGCATACTCACACACCTTATTCCGCAGAGCCTCTATCGTGTCCACATCAAAGATGGAATCCACATCCTGCACAACGACTGCCAGACGCTCCAGACCCATTCCGGTATCAATATTCTTTTGCTCAAGTTCGGTATAATTTCCGTTCCCATCATTATCAAACTGGGTAAATACGTTATTCCAAACCTCCATATAGCGGTCGCATTCACAGCCTACTGTACAATCCGGGCTGCCGCATCCGTATTTTTCCCCTCTGTCATAATAAACTTCCGAACACGGTCCGCAGGGCCCCGAACCATGCTCCCAGAAGTTATCACCCTTACCAAATCGGAAAATACGCTCCGGCGCAATCCCTATTTTTTTATTCCAAATCTCAAACGCTTCCTCGTCTTCTTCATAAATGGATGGGTACAGTCTGTCCGCATCCAGTCCAACCACTTCCGTCAGGAATTCCCATGTCCAGCTAATCGCCTCTGTCTTAAAATAATCCCCAAAGGAGAAGTTCCCCAGCATCTCGAAAAATGTGCCGTGGCGCGCTGTCTTTCCTACATTTTCAATATCGCCTGTACGGATACATTTCTGACAGGTAGTCACTCTCCTGCGCGGCGGAATCTCCGCCCCGGTAAAATATGGCTTTAAAGGCGCCATGCCTGAATTAATCAGCAGCAAACTCTTGTCGTTATGCGGTACAAGAGAAAAACTCTTCATCGCAAGATGTCCCTTGCTTTCGAAAAATTCCAGGAACATTCTGCGCAATTCATTTACACCGTATTTTTTCACGATAACTCCTCCTGTGCACTATTATTTCTGAAGATCTAAAGCAGCTGTTTCCTCTGCTGCCGTCTTGGCATCCTTCCTGTCACGGAAAACCTTTCCCAGCTTGATTCCAACCACTGCCGTTACGATTAAGAGAAGCATCTTAACCGCTGTAATGATAAATTCTGCTAAAAATGCCATATCTTTCCCTCCTACTCAGCTTTCACCTGATGATATCCTTTTTTGCCTTTCTTTATCACAAGTGCGGCGTCCTCGTCAAAGTCCGCACTGGTAAATACTCTGGAAAAATCTGTAACTTTTTCGTCATTCACACTAACGCCGCCCTGCTGAATCAGCCTTCTCGCCTCGGAACGGTTCTTCGCCAGCCCCGTATCCACCAGCAGCGTAATTAAATCTTTACCTGCATCCAGCTCTTCTTTTGCATAAGTGGTAGTAGGCATATTCTGGCTCTTTCCGCCTCCGATGAAAATAGCCTTTGCCGCCTCGTCAGCTTTCTTCGCTTCCTCCTCGCCATGTACCAGCTTCGTCAGCTCATAAGCCAGGATTTCCTTCGCCTTATTCAGCTCGCTTCCTTCCCAGCCGTCCATAGCGTCGATTTCCTCCAACGGCAGGAACGTCAGCATACGGATACATTTCAGCACATCGGCATCCGCCACATTCCTCCAGTACTGGTAAAACTCATAGGGAGACGTCTTGTCCGGATCAAGCCATACAGCCCCTGACTGGGTCTTGCCCATCTTCTTGCCTTCAGAATTCAAAAGCAGGGTAATCGTCATGGCATGCGCATCCTTCCCCAGTTTCCTGCGGATGAGCTCTGTACCGCCCAGCATATTACTCCACTGATCGTCTCCTCCGAACTGCATATTGCAGCCATACCGCTGATACAACTCGTAGAAATCATAGCTCTGCATAATCATATAGTTAAACTCAAGGAAACTTAACCCTTTTTCCATCCTTTGCTTATAGCACTCGGCCCGCAGCATATTGTTTACGGAAAAATGCGGTCCAACCTCCCGGATGAACTCAATATAATTCAATCCTGTCAGCCATTCTGCATTGTTCACCATCAGCGCCTTGCCTTCGCCAAAATCAATAAATTTGCTCATCTGCTCCTTAAAACAGTCGCAGTTATGCTGAATGGTTTCTGTCGTCATCATCTGGCGCATATCTGACCTTCCCGATGGGTCGCCAATCATCCCCGTTCCGCCGCCAATCAGCGCAATCGGCCTGTTTCCCGCCATCTGCAGACGTTTCATCAGACACAGCGCCATAAAATGCCCTACGTGCAGGCTGTCTGCCGTTGGGTCAAAGCCGATATAAAATGTCGCCTTGCCATTATTTACCATTTCACGGATTTCCTGTTCATTTGTCACCTGGGCAATCAACCCACGCGCTACCAGTTCTTCATAAATTTTCATCTCATTATCTCCTTACGTACTGAGATTAAATATAGCACACGAAATTTTCTATTTCAAGTGCGCGGTACAAATTTCGGCATATGGCTTTCTTCAGAAGGCCGGGATATATTCCATCCTTATCTAGCAGCCTTCGTCCACGATAAGCCCTGTCCCGTCAGCCGCTGCGGTAGCCAATGCGTCGCACCTCTCATTCTGCGGATGCCCATTATGCCCCCTAACCCATATAAACTTCACATTGTGAGGCGCTTTCGCCGCCAGCAGCCTCTTCCAAAGGTCTACATTTTTTACCGGCTCATTTTTCCCACGCTTCCAGTTCTTTTTCTGCCAGTTTTCTATCCAGCGCTGGTTAAACGCATTCACCAGGTACTGCGAATCTGAATACAACTCCACCTCACACGGCCTGTTCAATGCCTCCAGCCCCACGATAGCAGCCATCAGCTCCATCCGGTTATTTGTCGTCCTTACATAACCCTGGCTGTACTCGCGCACATGAAGCTCCCCCTTTGCATCTGTATAATGTAACACAGTTCCATACCCTCCCGGGCCATCCGGGTTTCCCCGTGCAGAACCGTCTGTATATATCTGTACCTGCATAAATGCTCCTCTCTCTATGCGCCCTCTCCCGGCGGCTTCTTTTTTACCGCAATCTTCCGGTATTTCCCCTCAGACTTCATTTGCAGGATATATCCATCCGCTTTTATTCTACTGTCAAACGCGGAGACAGCCCTACATACACCACTGGGCGAGACTCCAGGTTCTGATAACTCTCAATCATCTCTTTCATATCAGAAAGAAACGCTTCCTGAGGCGAAACGCCATTTTTTGTTGTCCAATTTGGTGCGTTTTGCATATTCGGAAAGATTCCAATAAGAACGGTCGCCGCTTTTCATAAGCGTATAACTGCTCTTTCCATAGTTCCTAACCTCATACCCACTCCCCGGACTCCATAAACCTCTCCGCTGAAGCTTCGGCTGCCTCGATAATCTCAGTGTCATAACCTATAATACTCAGCAGGCGGATTGCATTCCGTGACGTTGCTCTCCCTTCATAAAGACAGTAATTAAACAAAATATCATTTTCCTTTACTTCTTCCTGAAAATGGAAATTTTCATATTGTTTTTCCAGCATATATGTCAGCTCTATATCGTGAGTCGCCGCAAAACACATCACATTCTCCCTATCCATGCCCCTTAAAATCTGAGCGGATGCTGCAATACGCTCTACCGTATTCGTTCCCCGAAGCACCTCATCCACGAAACACAGCAGAGGCATTTCATCCTCCATATGGTCTAAAATCCTCTTTAAAGACTTAATCTCTACAATATAATAGCTCTCCTGGCTCATTAAATCGTCACGCAGTGCCATGGAAGAATAAATCTGGCAGAAATTACTCTTCCAGGAATCCGCCAGCACCGTGTGTATCGTCTGCGCCAACAGCGCATTAATCGCAATTGTTTTCAGGAATGTAGATTTTCCTGAAGCATTAGAGCCGGTAAGCAGCACGCCCCGTTCTACAGAAATGGAATTTTTCACCGGCTCATCTATCATCGGATGGTAAACATTTTCTGTCCGCAGATAAACCGATGACGTTCGCTCCAGCTCCGGCACGCTCCACTCTTCCATCATTTCCCGGAATGAAGCTATCGCAACCGCGCTTTCCAGCCGCCCGATATTTTCTGTCAGGCTCTCAAATGCATCCATATTTTCCTTCAGCTCCCGTACCAGCGTGCCAAACTGAATCAGATCAATATGAAAAGTAAAATTAATATACAAGGCAAGCGATTCTTCAATCCCTCCGCCCGCTGACGTGGAAGCGCCAGCCAGCACAAAGAATGAATTTCTTTTAAACTTATCAAAACGTTTTCGTGCTTTCGCGATATTTTCCTGGTATTCCTGTATAGCCGGAAGCTTCACCTTCTGAAGCTCGTCCGCCGCCCGCAGCATTTCCAACAGGCACTTGCATGACATTACATACGGCTCTATTTTTCTGCGTCTTGCAGAATATGTTGCCCAGCAAAAGCTCACCGAAGCCACCAGCATGATAATGCCAACTGCCGGTGCGGCAGCCAGCGCTGCCAGCGAGAACAGGAACGCTCCAATCCCCAGATAGTGAACCGTCTTAGAGTCCTCCTCATAGTCCGCGAGATTATAAATATAATCAAAAATCGAACGCGCTCCCGTCTTTCCGATTTTTGCAAAAAAATATTCCATCTGTTCCCGTTCACTGCCATGCTCTGCAAAATACCGTACAATCCGTTCCCGCTCTTCCAGCTCTTCTGTTGAAAAGGAAAGTCTGCGCAGCAGAAAATAAAGATAGCTCTCTCCAATGCAGGACCATGTATGATTCAGCAGCATAAAAATCGTATCCATATCCAAGTCGTTCCAGGTAATATCGTCTATATAGCTGCCTTCCCTGCCTTTTTTCTCAAAATATCGTCCGATAGCATCAAATTCTGCCCCTGTATATTGCCTGACCGGACGCTCCCCCCAGGTTCTCCTGATTTTTGCCATTATCTCCGCCCTGCGCTTCCGGTTCTGGTACACACAAAATGCCGCAAACGCCGCCAGGGCCAGAATTACCAGCAGCACCATTTTTACTTCCATCCAAATCCCCCCTGTCTCACTAACGGTTCATCTACTCTGTTTTGTCTTCTGTTTCTATGCCTCCCCACACCTTTTATAAATCGTATAAATCAGCTCTTCCGACTCGTCCCAGCCCAGGCAGGGATCGGTAATTGATTTGCCGTACACATGATTTCCCTGCCCGATTTTCTGGCATCCCGGTTCAATATAGCTCTCAATCATCACGCCCTTTACCAGCTCCCTAATCCCAGGATTCAAATTTCTGCTGTGAAGCACCTCTTTCACAATCCGAATCTGTTCCGCATACTGTTTACCCGAATTAGAATGATTCGCATCCACAATAGCCGCGGGATATTTCAAATCCCTTTCATCATACATTTTCAGCAACAAATTCAAGTCCTCATAGTGATAATTGGGAATCGTATTTCCGCGCTTATTCACTGCACCTCTCAAAATCGTATGCGCCAGCTCATTTCCCGTGGTTTTCACTTCCCAGCCCCGATAGATGAACGTATGCCCGCCCTGGGCCGCTACCACTGAATTCATCATAACCGTCAAATCGCCGCTGGTCGGGTTCTTCATTCCTGCCGGAACATCCATACCGCTAACTGTCAAACGGTGCTGCTGATCCTCTACCGAGCGCGCACCGATGGCCACATAAGACAGGATGTCCGAAAAGTATCTCCAATTTTCCGGATAAAGCATCTCATCCGCCGCTGTCAGCCCCGACTCCTCAATTGCACGGATATGGAGCTTACGGATAGCAATCAGCCCGGCAAGCAAGTCCGGCTTCTTTTCCGGATCCGGCTGATGAAGCATTCCTTTATACCCCTCCCCCGTAGTCCGCGGCTTATTTGTATAAATACGTGGAATCAGTATCAGCCTGTCCCCCACCTTATCCTGGACTTTTGCGAGACGCCCGATATAATCGCACACCGCTTCTTCATTATCCGCAGAGCACGGGCCTATGATAACCAGAAACTTTTCGGATTCCCCGGTAAATACTTTTCGGATCATCGCGTCCTTCTCTTCCTTTATTTTCCGAACCCTCTCTGTAACCGGATACATTTCCTTTACTTCTGCCGGAGTCGGCAGCTTTCCTATAAATTCAAAGCTCATAATATTTCCTCCTCATTTTTCCGTTATTATTCAGCATACCATAAAATTCTCAAAATACCAACTGTAACATGATTTGACTTTTTTTGCGATTATGCTATCATGTTATTATTCGCAGTTATACAAAAACTGCCGACAGCTTCACATAGAACAGGAGTATGAATATTTATGCCAGATACAAAAAAACCTTATTTCCCAATGTTTATAGATTTAACTGAAAAAAAAGTCGTGGTAGCAGGCGCGGGAACCATTGCCAAACGGCGCATCCGTTCCCTCCTGAACTTCACCAACCATTTGACCGTAATTGCCCCGGAAGTGAATAAAGAATTGAAAAGCCTGGAAGCCGAGGGGCTTCTGACAATTCTGAAAAGAAAATGTGAGATGGAAGATTTTTACAGCGCCGATTTGGTGATTGCCGCCACCAACGACGCCCAGATTAATAATGCCATTTACGACACATGCCGCAAACAGGGTATTCTTGTAAATGTATGCAGCGATAAACAAAAATGTGACTTTTATTTTCCCGGCATCGCCATGAAAGACCAGGTTGTCGTCGGCATCACTGCCAGCGGGAAAGACCATAAGCGGGCAAAAGCGCTGGTTGAGCAGATCCGGAGCATACTTTAGTTCCCTGTTATTGCTGCACTGCATCTCCGTTCATCTCCGGGGATGCGCTTTCACATAGGACTCCCGCATACAGTTTACGTCCATATTCAAGTACATTTGGGTGGTAGAAATATCTGAATGCCCCAGCATTTCCTGCACTGCTTTCAGCTCCGCACCATTCTGCACCAAATGAACCGCAAAGGAATGCCGCAGTGTATGGGGCGTAATATCCTTCACAATATGCGCTTTCCGTGCATACTGCTTTATCAGTTTCCAAAATCCCTGCCGGCTCATCGGCCTGCCGGAACAGTTCACAAACAACGTACTGCATTCGCCGCCTTTCAGCAGATTCTCCCTGCTTTCCCCTATGTATTCCAAGAGCGCTTTTCTCGCCGCACTTCCGAAGGGAATCGCTCTTTCCTTTCCGCTATCCCGGCAGATTATATAATTCATATCTAAATTCAAATCCTGTATCTGAACTGCCAAAAGTTCTGATACCCGCATTCCGGTAGCATACAAAAGCTCCAGCATCGCCTTGTCTCTGCATCCTTTCGGCGTTTCACATACAGGTGATTCCAGAAGGTCAAAAACCTCCTGCTGTGTCAAGATTTCCGGCGCTTTTTTCTCAATATGCGGCGCCCTGATAATTTCCGCCGGGTCTTCCTCCATCTCATGGCAGATAAAGACATAGCGAAAATAAGATTTCATAGAAGCAACGTTCCTTGATACCGTAGCGCTTGAAAAGCCTTCCCTTTCCAGGAAAAGTACATAGGAATTCAAACTGGTAGACGTGACATCCGTCAACCGTTCAATCCCTTTCGAATGCAAAAATGTAAACATCTTCTTTAAGTCCCGTTGA
The DNA here is from genome assembly GCF_943193015.1 of Hominisplanchenecus murintestinalis. Taxonomy (NCBI): domain Bacteria; kingdom Bacillati; phylum Bacillota; class Clostridia; order Lachnospirales; family Lachnospiraceae; genus Hominisplanchenecus; species Hominisplanchenecus murintestinalis. The sequence continues at coordinate 65,237 of NZ_CALPCM010000010.1, read as the reverse complement.
TAAGACATAACTGTGCTGGCAGAGGCATTCTTTACTTCCTCTAAATACGTGATAAAATTCGGTATCGTGCTTTCCATACTCTCCCGCTCCCATCAAAACTCTATATACTACAAAAGTATATCAGCTTTTTCGGCAAAATCAATCAATTTTTGCGGTAATATTCTCCTCTGCCGCCCGAAATATCACAAGATACGAAGAACTTGTTTCATAAGCCACGGATTCAGGCTGCTCTCTGCCAAGATACCAAGCGCCATCAGCAGACAAGTCAGCGCTGCCAGAAGAAAATACCTGGCTGTCCCATTTCCAGACCCCAAAAGCCTCTCTCCACCCCTCCCTGAATTCCACACATAGATACCGTTTAGAAAGAACATCCACGCCGGAACATACAGAAGGCACTGGGGCAAAAGCGCCGCCGCACTGAACAGAATTCCCTGCGCTCCAAGTTTCAAAACCGCAATTCCGAAAAGAACCCCTGCCGCAAACCCCATCCACGTCACATAAACTGCCGCACACGGGATTCCTATCACCGTAAATCCTGCAATCCAAAGCAGGAACACCCACTTCATCCGTTTCCCGAGTATGTACAAAAACAAGCCGGACATATCAATTTCCAAGTATTTATACTGCCTTAGAAAATAATCACTCAAAATCCCTGCCCTGCCTGCCGACGAGTCTGCCATAGCATTTACCACCATCGCCCCCACCGTCATTCCCAATATAAGAAGAACCGCCGCACTTCTCAGAAACCCGGCATCCATTCCCCATTTTTTCACTTTCCACCTCCAAGCCATGCTCTTACTACAGCTTATGCAGCGGAATGCAAAAAAAGCCCTGCAGACTTTCATCTGCAGAACTTTTATTAAGCTAAATGTCTAATTCGTTATTTCGCATAATCAACAATCCTGGACTCACGAATCACGCTGACCTTAATCTGTCCCGGATATTCCAATTCAGCCTCAATCTGCTTGGAAATATCTCTCGCCATCAATACCATATCAGAATCGCTGACCTGCTCAGGAACTACCATGACCCGAATCTCTCTACCCGCCTGAATAGCAAAGGATTTGTCCACACCTTTAAAAGTGTTTGCAATATCTTCTAACTGTTTTAATCGATTTGTATATGTTTCCAATGTCTCACGCCTTGCGCCCGGACGTGCTGCCGAAATCGTATCTGCCGCCTGTACAAGACATGCAATCAGAGACTCCGCTTCTACATCTCCGTGATGCGACTCAACCGCATTAATCACAACCGCAGACTCTTTGTATTTCTTACATAAATCAGCACCAATCTGGATATGGGATCCTTCCATCTCGTGGTCAATAGACTTCCCTATATCATGCAGCAAACCCGCACGTTTCGCCAACCTGACGTCCGCCCCGACTTCTCCTGCCAGCAGGCCTGCCAGCTGCGAAACTTCAATTGAGTGCTTTAATGCATTCTGTCCATAACTGGTTCGGAATTTCATTCTTCCAAGCAAACGCACTAACTCAGGATGTATGCCATGTACGCCAACTTCCAGAGCAGCCGCCTCACCTTCTTCGCGAATCATCGCTTCGACTTCTCTTTGTGCCTTTTCCACCATCTCTTCGATTCTCGCCGGATGGATTCGCCCATCCACAATCAGTTTTTCAAGGGCAATTCTTGCCACTTCCCGCCGAATGGGGTCAAAGCCCGATAAAATAACTGCTTCGGGGGTGTCATCAATAATCAAATCTACGCCCGTCATGGTCTCCAGGGTTCTTATGTTTCTTCCCTCTCTACCAATAATCCTTCCCTTCATTTCATCGTTGGGAAGCTGAACGACAGAAATCGTCGTTTCTGCCACATGGTCAGCCGCACATTTCTGTATCGCTGTAACCACATATTCTTTCGCCTTTTTCGCGGCATCTTCTTTCGCTCTGCTCTCAAGCTCTTTATAAAGCCGCGCAGTATCACTTTTTACTTCATCTTCAACAGTTTTTAAAAGATAATCTTTTGCTTGTTCGGAGGTTAGACCTGAGATTCTCTCCAGTTCCTGCACTCGCTTTTCATTTAGCCCTTCTACTTCTTCACTTTTCTTTCTTATTTCTTCTTCTTTTGCTGCTAACCCTGACTCTCTTTTCTCAATTGCATCCGCTTTTTTATCTATTGCTTCTTCTTTAGATAAAACGCGCTTTTCGTAACGCTGAAGCTCGGCACGCCTTTCTCTCGTTTCCCTGTCAAGTTCATTCTTTGTCTTTAAAGACTCCTCCTTAACTTCGAGCAGGGCTTCCCGCTTCTTTGTCTCTGCAGCCTTGAGCGCATCATCTATTATTTTTCTGGCCTTTTCTTCCGCACTTCCAATTTTTGCTTCAACAACCTTTTTATGGTATGCGGTAGCTACAGGCCATGTAATAGCAACAGCTATAATCAGCGTGATTACAACAGCAATAATTGTTATTACTGCACTCGGCACAGGAGCACCTCCTTATTTATTTTTCATTGTACAAAACAACGTATTAATTTTACCGTGTTTTGTGCACATTGTCAAGTAATTGTTCTTTTTTCACTTTGCCCCCGCTATTTTTCATAGTAACTTGCAAAAACCCGCATCGCCTTTTCAAGCTTTGCCGGGTTTCTGTCTTATTATCTATTAAATTTTATCTGCCTTGCTATCTCCATTTAGCAAAAGTCATATTCTCCTCCCCTGAGTACTTTTGACACTTCACTGGAAGAAAATCCTTTCCTCATAAGAAACATATACATTTTCTGTTTTTCTTTAGGAGTGGCTGCCCGCGGCTCCATATGCTTCTTCTCCAGCAGCCGATAAATCAATGCACATTCATCCACCGGGGCTTTTTCTTCATACGCCGCAAGAATCACATCCTTTTCAATCCCTTTCTGCTGAAGCTCACAGATAATCTGCCTTCTGCTTCTTGACTGCTGCCTGCTGTCGATATAACGGCTGGCATAGGAGATGTCATCCACATAACCATAACTCTTTACATATGCGACTGCCGTGTCTATGATATCTTGCGGGTATTCCCCCTGCTCCAGCTTCTGCCGAAGCTGCCATTCTGTCCTGTCCATAGATTTCAAGAGATTCATACAGCGAAGCTTTGCCCTTTTTACAAGCACAGAGTCTACAATCTCCCTATAGCTTTCCTCGCCAAGCACCTCTCCTTCTCTTATTTTATACCTGGAAAGTTCGCCTTTATACAGTACAAAAGCCCGCCGTTCATCTATATAAATTCTATACCTGTTTTTCCCGAAAGCCTCTATTTTCGTAACCGTCACGAATTTTCACCCTCTAGCGTTTCTTTCCCTGCTTTCCTCCCCGCCTTTCCTGTCATTTTTTCCACATCCGTTGCTTTTCCTTCATCTGCCGCTTCATTTTCCGGCTTCTCAATCAAGCCCAGATTCTCACGTACTTTCCGTTCAGCCTCTTCCATGACCTCCGGATGCTCGCGCAGGTATTTCTTCGCATTCTCTCGTCCCTGTCCGATTTTGGCATCATTATATGCATACCATGCACCGCTCTTTACAATAACGCCTTCATTCGCTGCCAAATCGAGGATATCCCCTTCCCGTGAAATCCCCTGACCAAACATGATATCAAACTCTGCTTCCTTAAACGGCGGCGCAATTTTATTTTTCACCACTTTGATTCGGGTTCTGTTTCCGATTACATCGCCCCCCTGTTTCAGAGACTCAATCCTGCGGACATCCAAACGGATAGAAGAATAAAACTTCAGCGCCCGCCCACCTGTTGTCGTTTCCGGGCTGCCGAACATTACGCCAACTTTTTCACGCAGCTGATTGATAAAAATAATCGTACAATTGTATTTACTGGTTACTCCCGTCAGCTTCCTGAGAGCTTGCGACATCAAACGTGCCTGGAGCCCCACATGGGAATCTCCCATATCCCCATCAATCTCCGCTTTCGGCACAAGCGCCGCTACCGAGTCAACGATAATGATATCCACCGCCCCGGAACGTACCATTGTTTCTGTAATCTCCAGTGCCTGTTCGCCGTTATCTGGCTGGGAAATATACAAATTCTCAATGTCCACGCCTATATTTCCCGCATACACCGGATCCAGCGCATGCTCTGCATCAATAAAACCTGCGATGCCGCCCTGCTTCTGCACCTGCGCAACCATATGTAACGCCACGGTAGTCTTTCCGCTGGACTCTGGTCCGTAAACCTCAATAATCCTTCCCTTTGGAATTCCTCCCAGTCCCAGGGCGATGTCCAGGCTCAAGCAGCCTGTAGGTATAGTTTCCACGTTCATATTTGCCTTAGAATCACCCAGTTTCATGACCGCGCCTTTTCCAAAATCTTTTTCTATCTTACTGATGGCAGCTTCCAGCGCCTTTAATTTATCTTCCTGAGCCATGTGCATCTTCTCCTTTTCTTTCTTTGCGAACTAATGTTCTCGAACTTTTATTCATCATATTACACTTTTGCCTTCTTGTCAACCACTTTATAAACACTTCCGGCGTAAGCGATGACCTGCCCGACAAACCGCAATTTGCAAAACATGTCCGGCACGTCCATTATATATCATATTGTTCAAATTTACAATATATTGTTTGTAATTCTAGAATTCAAGAGCACGATACACTGCATACGCGTCCAAAACATGGAACTGCTCTGTCTCATGATTTCCGTCTGCCCCTGCTGTTACCAGTATAAAGGTTTCTCCATTTATTTCAGCAAAGCTCGCAAGGCAAAGTCCTGCTTCCCCCGTATATCCTGTCTTTCCTCCTGTAATAATGCCGCTGTCACGTATTTCCTCTGTCATACTCCCAAACAGTGTATTGTAAACTGTAATGCCGTCTGGATGCATGTCCGTAGGTTCTGTGCTGTGCCACGCGGATGATGCTATCTCTTTAAAGGTATCGTTCCGCAGTGCATATTCCATCAGTTTTGCCATGTCTGCCGCCGTGGTATAATGCCCTGGATCATGCAGCCCGCTGGCATTGACAAAATGCGTATTTTCCATGCCAAGTTCCGCAGCTTTCCGGTTCATCAAATCCGCGAATCCCTCTTCCGAACCGGCGATGTAATCTGCCAGCCCCGTACAACACTCGGCTCCGGAGGGCAGCATCACGCCATACAGTAAATCCCGTGCCGTCACAGTTTCTCCCGGCAGAAATCCTGCCAGAGAAGCTTCCTGCCGATACAACTCGTCAAACATTTCTTCCGACAGCCTTACTTCTGCCTGTAAATCCGAAATATTTTCCAAAATAACCACCGCAGTCATAACTTTTGTCATGGAAGCCGGATAGATTTGCTCTGCACTGCCCTTATCCAGCAGCGTTTCTCCCGTTTTTGTACGAACCAGAAAAGCATTCGCGCTATATAAATCTTCTGCGCTGATTCCCAGCGATACAGGCGGCTCTGTTACAGCCTCGGTCTGTGTTTCAGTTATTGTCTCTGTCTTATTTTCCTGCGTCATTTCCTGTTCCGTCACTGCATCTTTGCCGGAATCTGATTTCCGCTGGGATATCTTTATATTCCTCCACAATAAAATTCCTGCCAAGCCTAAAATAAGCAGTATAAGCAGAATCACAATACATGCCCCTGCTATCTGTTTTCTTCTCCTTGCCCGCCTTCTTGTCCTCTTTCCTGTTCTCATACCTCTTCTCCTGTATTTTTCTAAAATTTCTATATCTATAATACACAAATATTTTAGCACACCATTCCCAAAATTATCTCTAAATTTTCTTAATATTTCCGCAACATTTTAGCATCCAAATTAAACTATATTTCCCTTATTCCGCTACACTTGCCGCTGAGTTCCTCCTGCCTGACTCTCTGAATCCTCACTTGCCGTTCCCCACTGCAGACGCACATCCCATATCCCTTCCCAAAACAACTATGAAGCCATACGCCATCCACAGACACGCCGTCCCTGAGTCCGGAAGATAAGTCCAATTTTCTCAGATCAATGCGCAAGCCTGTCCCCATATATTTCAAATAGCTTTCTTTCGCTGTCCAAAGAGCAGTTAGGCAACGGTCTTTTTCCGGGGTTTCCAAAAGCATACGCAGTTCGTTGGGATGGCTGATACGCGCGGCTAAATTTTCTTTATACGGAATGATTCTTTCGATATCCACCCCGATTTCCTCATGATGAATGCCGCAGAGGATTCCCCGGCGGCAATGGCTGTAATTAAAGTGAATATACGGATATTCCGGAAGATACGGTTTTCCCAGCGGGGCTGCCGCCAGGGTAATCTCTCCGGTTATCCCATATTCCTGATACAAACCGTAAGCAAGCAGCTTACGGGCAAGGGAGCCTGGCATATCCCCCTCTGGGTTCTCCAATAAATAAATCATGGAAAAAGCATAGCAGACCCATCCGCAAAACGCAACCTTCAATCTCTTTTCTAAAAGAATTCTTTCAGTTTTTTTAGCGCGGTTTTTTCGATTCTGGAAACATAAGAACGGGAAATATTCAGCCTCTGCGCAATCTCCCTCTGGGTTTTTTCCTCCTCGCCGAACAGCCCGTACCGCAGCCTCAGCACCTCCTGTTCCCTTTCTGAGAGCACCTTATGCAAAATCTGGTACAGCCGCCTGGTATCTGCCTCTAAATCCATAATTTCCGGTACATCCACATTTTCTCCTTCTATGATATCTAGCAGATTAATCTCGTTTCCCTCTTTATCCATGCCAATCGGCTCATAAAGAGAGACCTCCCGGGAGGTCTTTTTCCGCATACGGAGCATCATCAGCAGCTCGTTGTCAATACACCTCGCTGCGTAAGTGGCAAGTCTGTTGTTTTTAGAATTGTCAAACGTCGCCACAGCCTTAATCAGCCCAATTGTGCCTATCGAAATCAAATCGTCCGAGTCTTCATCCGAACCCTGGTACTTCTTTGCCACATGCGCCACCAGCCTTAGATTTCGTTCTATCAGAACCTTCCGCGCCTCCTGGTCCCCTTCCTCATATCTCTTCAGGTACAGCCTTTCTTCCTCTGCGGTAAGCGGCTTGGGAAATGTCTTCAAAAAAGCACCTCTTCACATCTTTCCTAACATCTTATGAAAAGGAAAAAGATTTGGTGCCTTTCCCAAAAAATTTATGTATGTCCGAAGATTTTCCTCCATATATTTATTACAAAATACACCTATGAGGTTCAAACATGTTCTCTGGTCTGGAATCTTTGAATACTTTCCTTTGGAGCGGCCCGGTGCTGCTGCTGCTCGGCGCAGTGCATCTGCTGTTCACAATACGTCTGAAATTTCCACAAAAACTTACTTTTAAAGCTATCCGTCTATCTGTAACCGCAGACGAAGAATCTCCGAAAGACGAAAAAAACCTCAGCGGCTTTGCCGCCCTTGCAACCACTCTTGCCGCCACACTGGGGACAGGCAATATCGTAGGCGTGTCCACCGCGATTGCTTTAGGCGGTCCCGGCGCTCTGTTCTGGTGCTGGATTACGGGAATCCTGGGAATGGCCACTTCTTACGCTGAATGCTTTCTGAGCTGCCTCTTCCGGCGCAGGAAGCCTGACGGCACTTCTTTGGGAGGCCCCATGTACATACTGGAACACGGACTGCATAAAAAGTCCCTTGCCATCCTGTATGCCTCCTGCACTCTTCTCGCCGCCCTGGGCGTAGGCTGCACCACGCAGGCCAGCGCTATTTCTGACGCCATCGGTGCATGTTGGAACATTTCTCCACATATTACAGGAATACTCGCCGCCGTATTCACTGGTTTCGTAATTGTCGGCGGCATTAAGTCTATCGGGAATTTCTGTGTTCGCATCGTACCCTTCCTGGGCTTTTTCTATATTGGATGCTGCCTTGTGCTGCTGTGGATTACCCGCAGCTCCGTCCCAGCCGCCATTTCTCTGATTCTTGAACGTGCTTTTCATCCGGGGGCTGCTTTCGGGGGCTTTGTAGGGAGCACGCTGCAGAGTACGCTGCGCTTTGGTATCGCCAGAGGACTCTTCACCAATGAGGCAGGCATCGGCACCGCATCCATTGCTGCCGCCGCCAGCACTGCATCTCCGCGCCGCCAGGGACTGATTTCCATGACGGCAGTATTCTGGGACACCGTTGTGATGTGCGCACTCACCGGCATTGTAGTAGTAGCAAATATTCTTCAAAACCCTGCTTCTATCCAGGGCTACAGCGCCGGAGGACTTACCATGGCTGCCTTCTCCCTGCTGCCCTTCTGCGGAGAAGAGCTTCTCTCCCTCTCGCTGGTAGCTTTCGCCCTCACCACCCTGATTGGCTGGTGCTATTTCGGCGAAAAAGGCACGGAATACCTTTTCGGTGAAAAATGGATTTCCGCATATCACTTCTGCTACATCATCATGGCCTATCTGGGCGCAGTCATCCCCTTGGGTCTGGTTTGGGGAATAACCGATTTGATTAACGGAATCATGGTATTCCCAAATGTCATAGCGCTGCTTCTGCTGCGTAAAAAAATAGAGGTGCCCTAAACCGGCACCTCACAGGCTTCAGGACAGCGCAGCTTTCGGCTGCTCCGGCTCCTGCCGCCGCAAAATATCATACTTCTCCATCTCCACTCCCAAATCCAGGTAAAGTACCTGCTTCGGATGCGGCGCACTCTCCTGTTCCACCCCGTCCTCATTCACGATGCGCCGCACCGTCACAGACAGATTTTCCCCGTTTGGCTTCATAACTTCAATGGTTTCACCTACTGAAAATTTATTTCTCTGTTCTATCCGGTAAAGCCCCTCTGCATTCTTCTCCCCTACAATTCCCAGATAGGTATATTCTTTCACATACGTATTGTTATCATAAATCTGTGAATTTTCATCTGGCTTTCCAAAGAAAAAACCTTTCGTAAACTGGCGGTATGTGCAGTTCGATATCTGCTCCAGATACCAGGGCATGTTCTTTCGGTAAAGCTCCGGATCTTTTTGGTAATCATCAATTGCTTTGCGGTATGTCCTGGCCACTGTCGCCACATACAGAGCCGTTTTCATGCGCCCCTCAATTTTCAGGCTGTCAATCCCGGCTTCCAAAAGTTCCGGAATATGTTCAATCATACATAAATCTTTGGAATTAAAAATGTAAGTCCCTCTCTCATTTTCATAAACAGGCATATATTCACCTGGGCGTGTCTCCTCCACCACCGCATATTTCCATCGACAGGGATGGGTACATGCCCCCTGGTTTGCGTCCCGTCCCGTAAAATAATTACTTAGCAGGCAGCGCCCTGAGTAGGAAATACACATAGCTCCATGTATGAAAGTCTCAATTTCCATATCCTCCGGGATATGCTCCCGGATTTCCTTTATTTCTTCCAGGCTAAGCTCTCTTGCAGACACTACTCGTTTTGCCCTAAGCTCGTGCCAGAACAGATATGTCCCATAGTTCGTATTATTCGCCTGGGTACTGATATGGCGCTCAATCTCCGGGCAGACCCGCCCTGCAATCTGAAACACTCCCGGATCTGCGATAATCAGCGCATCCGGATGCAGCTCTTTCAGCTCCTTAAAATACTCTTCTACCCCTGCTAAATCCCGGTTATGCGCCAGGATATTGGCCGTTACATAAACTTTCGCCCCATGCGCATGGGCAAACGCAATGCCTTCCCCCATATCCTTCATGGAAAAATTCTTGGCCTTCGCCCGCAGTCCAAATGCTTCGCCTCCGATGTATACCGCATCCGCGCCAAAAATCACAGCCGTCTTTAATACTTCCAGGCTGCTGGCAGGTATCAGCAATTCAGGTGTCCTTCCCATACTTTCTTTCTCCTCTTATCAAAAACAGGGCAGCGCCGCCGCCCTTACTTTATACGCACGCTGACCGTCGCCCCATCCCCGATGGGAACGATAGATGTAATCAGCCGTTCGTCATGTTTCAGTTCATATAAGTATTCCCGCATCCGCTTGTAAATCGTCCGGTTCCTGCGCTCTACAACGTAATGGGATTCGATAATATCCCCATCCTGCAGCACATTATCCGAAACCAGTACGCCGCCCACTTCCAGAAGCCGCATCACATCCGGCAGAAAATGGATATACTGTCCTTTTGCCGCATCCATGAAAATAAAATCATATGTTTCCGTCAGGCTGCTCAGGATTTCAGCGGCATCCCCCTCCAAAAGCGTTATCTGCGCTTCCTTTCCTCCTCGCCGGAAATTCTCACGCGCAACGGGAATCCTCTTCTCGTATTTTTCAATTGTAGTAATCTGCGCTCCTTCCGGCGCATATTCACAGAACAGCAGCGCAGAAAACCCCACAGCCGTCCCCACCTCCAAAATCCGTATGGGCCGGCGCACCGCCAGAAGCACCTTCAGGAAACTCTGCATCTCCCTCCGCACAATCGGCACAAAAGCATTCAGCGCCTCCTGTTCAATTTTATCCAATAAAGGCGTATTGCCCATATCCAGTGAATTGATATAGGCAATCATCCGTTCATTTACAATCATGTAATTCCTCTCCGGCTATTCCGCCGCGCCTGTCTCTGTTTCATTTGCCCCGGACATCTCCGCAAGCATTTCCTCCGCAGTCATGGCAGTCGTAAGGATATAGTTCCCGCCTTTCATCTTCCCCCTGTACTGAGAAAGATGGTACTGCATCCAGAACACGTTCTCATCTTTAATCAAACGCTTTGATTTTAGCAGCTCTGACAACTCAGACACAGAAATACCATCCTCAATCGTTACCGCTACTTTCTTTCCGGGCGGCGCAGAAACTGCTTCCTCCGCAAATACCCGGTATCCGAAGTCATAGGCTCTTCGTCCCACCGAAACCAGCACTGCAATCACTACGATCAGCGCCAGGATTTTCAATATGGCAAATATGGCTGTAACCGATTTCCTTCTCTGGTTCATAAGTGCTTCCGCCTCCTGTCAGCGCTCATTCAATCACGTCGGCAAATTCTTCTATTTCAAGCTGCACCACGCCTGTCACCGCCTGGTTAATGCGCTGAATCATCCGGCACATCTCCAGTTCGGTACTGAGATATTCCTCTACCAGCGGATTCCTGCGGAACTCTTCATGCTCCTTTGCAAAGCGTTCCAGTTCATCATATGCGTCCACTCCATTTTCTGCATTCTGAATCTCATACTTCTCCCGCCGGTAGGCATTCAGGCGTGCCAGCAGTTCCGGGTTCTCCCGCATCTTTTCCTTGGCCTTTTCATACTCCGCATAAGCCTCACAGTTACAGATTGCCTCTGTCAGCTCCTGCGTACATCTGGTTACATTCGTCATGCCTCTCCAACCCCTTTTTACACTGTCTCCTTATACTTCCATAATAATTGGAAGGATCATCGGGCTGCGCTTTGTTTTTTTCCACAGAAATTCACTCAGCGCATCCTTTGTTGCATTCTTAAGCTTTCCCCAGTCCGTGATATGCTTGTCCATACATCCGTCCAGAGCGCTCTCTACCACATGACGCGCCTCGTCCATCAATACTTCGGATTCTCTCACATACACAAATCCCCTGGAAACGATATCCGGTCCCGCCAGAAGCTGGTTGCTGTAACGTTCCAGCGTCATCACAACAATCAGGATACCGTCTTCCGCCAGATGCTGACGGTCACGCAGCACGATATTTCCCACGTCGCCTACGCCCAGTCCGTCCACCAGGATTGCGCCTGTATGCACATGGTCTACCACTTTTGCCTGTTCCTCATCCAGCTCCAGCACATCGCCTGAGCGAAGAATAAACGTATTTTCTTTCGGAATACCCAGGCTCATGGCGAGCCCTGCATTTGCTTTCAAATGGCGGTATTCCCCGTGAACCGGAATCGCATACTTTGGATGCACCAGAGAGTAAATCAGCTTCAGTTCCTCCTGGCAGGCATGTCCCGATACATGGGCATCCTGGAAAATGACATCCGCCCCTTTTGCCGACAGCTCATTGATGACCTTTGACACCGCCTTTTCATTTCCCGGAATCGGGTTTGAGCTGAAAATAATCGTGTCTCCCGGTTTAATCGATACTTTCCGGTGCATATCCGCCGCCATCCTGGACAACGCCGCCATAGACTCTCCCTGGCTTCCTGTCGTAATCAGCACCATCTGGTCATCTGTATAATTTTTCATTTGTTCAATATCAATCAGGGTATTTTCCGGAATGTCCAGATATCCCAGCTCTGACGCCGTGGTGATTACCGTCACCATGCTCCTGCCCTCTACGACAACTTTCCGTCCAAATTTATAGGCAGAGTTAATAATCTGCTGCACCCTGTCCACATTTGAAGCAAATGTGGCAATAATAATCCTTGTGTTCCTGTGCTCGGAAAAAATATTGTCAAATGTTTTTCCTACTGTCCGCTCTGACATGGTAAATCCCGGACGTTCTGCATTTGTACTGTCACTCATCAATGCCAGTACGCCTTTCTTCCCAATCTCGGCAAAGCGCTGCAGATCAATAGCGTCTCCGAATACCGGCGTATAGTCCACCTTAAAGTCTCCGGTGTGAATAACCGTTCCCGCCGGGGAATGAATAGCCAAAGCCGACGCGTCCTGGATGCTGTGGTTTGTTTTGATAAACTCGATACGGAATGCGCCCAGATTGATAGACTGCCCATGCCTTACCACCTTGCGTTTACACGCCTTCATCAGATTATGCTCTTTCAGCTTATTCTCAATCAATCCCATCGTAAGCTTCGTAGTATAGATAGGCGCCGCCAGTTCTTTCAGAATATAAGGCAGCGCGCCAATATGATCCTCATGCCCGTGGGTAATGACAAACCCTTTCACCTTTTCCACGTTGTTCTTCAGGTAAGTAATGTCAGGAATCACCAAATCAATCCCCAGCATATCATCCTCCGGAAAAGACAGGCCGCAGTCTACCACAACAATACTGTTTTCATATTCAAAAGCAGTAATGTTCATGCCAATCTGCTCCAGCCCTCCCAGGGGAATAATTTTCAATTTTTCATGTTTCACGTTCTTCAAACAATCCTACCTCCTTGATTTTTATTCTTATTCAACATAAAAGCAGACCTCCTCTGCTTATCTTTCGCATCTTTGTTATTGTTGACTCCGTCCGCAGCAGCGTCTTTCTGTTTATACCAATTCAATATCCTCTAACATTTCTGCAAAAACTTTCGACACTGCCTCCAGCTCATTGTCATCTTCCACGATTTCGTACAACGCTTCTTTATCACCATCCTGGGACAAATCTTTCAAAATCAATGCCTCTGCATCATCTTCCTCAGAATCCGTCACCAAAATATAGTTCATTCCGTTAATTCTTGTCTGTTCCAGAACAAAAAATTCCGCTGTCTCTCCGGTTTCTCCAAAACTAAACCTGATTTTTTCCATATTTTCCTCTCTCCGGCGCATTTGCGCGTCAGCCCGTTATATCCGGATGTGTATTTCCAGACTTCATACCTTCGCAATCCAAATATCCCTGAAGAATAAAGACTGCCGCCAGTTTATCTACATACTGCTTCCTGTCCTCACGGCGCACCTTTCCCTCCATAAGTGTCCTGTTTGCTTCTACCGTTGTCAGCCGCTCGTCCCACATCACAACAGGCAGACCCGTCCTTCTCTCCAGCATTTCTTTAAATGCCAGGGATTTCTCAGCCCTGTCCCCCACTGTGTTATTCATATTTTTGGGAAAGCCCAGCACAATCGTCCCGGCTTCATATTCACGAACCAAAGCTTCTATCCTTGCCAACGTCTGCCGAAGCTTATTCTCTGACGTCCTCCTGATGATTTCTACTCCCTGTGCAGTTAGTCCCAGCCCGTCGCTGACAGCCACGCCTACTGTCTTTGAGCCGAAATCAAGTCCCATTACCCGTTTGCCCATACCTATTGCCAGGCCCTATTCTTAATGTACTCTTTCAACAGCTCCTCTACCAGCTCGTCCCGTTCCACCTTCATAATCATGCTCCTGGCATTTTTATGGCTGGTGATATAGGTAGGGTCTCCCGACATAATATACCCTACAATCTGATTCACCGGATTATACCCTTTTTCCGTCATCGCATTATAAACCGTGTCCAGGATTTCCTTCACGCTTATTTCTGTTTCCGAATTTACTTTAAAATACTGTGTATTACTTATATTGCCCATTTTATCACGCCCTTAACTATACTTTCTCTTTATTCTAATATAAATCATGCAAAAATACAATCAAAACTTTTCGATATCTCCGCCGTCAGCAGCCCCTGCTTCCTGCTTTTTCCCACGCGTACCGGAAGGATTTTATTGGCAAGCCCTTCTTCCGCCGGAACAGCCATGCGGACATACTCTCTCGTATGCCCTGTATAATAGCTTTCCCCGTCCAGCGTCACGCACTCTTCAAACAATACTTCATCCTGTTTTCCCATGCGGGCATTTTCATACGCTTCCCGGTTTCTGCGGTTAAGCTCCAGCAGGATATTGCTGCGTTCCGCCTTTTTCCCATCGCTTACCTGATCTTCCATCACAGCTGCCCGCGTCCCTTTCCTCCGGGAATATTTGAATACATGCGTTTCATAAAACTGTATTTTTTCCAGAAATGCCCTCGTCTCGGCAAATTCTTCCTCCGTCTCACCCGGAAATCCCACGATAACATCCGTCGTCAGGGACGGATTATCAAAATACTTCCGCAAAAGCCTGCATTTTTCCTCATACTCTTCTGTCGTATACCTGCGGTTCATCCGTTTCAGGGTAGCGTCACACCCACTCTGAAGAGAAAGATGAAAGTGAGGGCACAGTTTCGGAAGCGCAGAAATCGTCCGGGCAAATTCTTCCGTCACAATCCGCGGTTCCAGTGAGCCCAGCCGGATTCTCTGTATACCATCTACCTCATGGACAGCGAGAATAAGCTCAGCAAGCGTCGTATCCAAATCTATCCCATACGAGCTTAAATGGATACCTGTGAGAACCACCTCCTGATACCCGTTCGCCGCCAGAGAGCACACTTCTTCAATGACATCCTCCATGCTCCGGCTTCTGACCCGCCCCCTGGCATAAGGGATGATGCAGTAGCTGCAGAACTGGTTGCATCCGTCCTGGACTTTAATATATGCCCGGGTATGCTCTGAGGTATGGCTAATCGAAAGCTCTTCATATTCTTGGGTATGGTTCACATCAATAATGAATTCTTCCGCATGGCTCCTCTCATATTCTGCCAGGATTTCTACCAAGTCTTTTTTCTTATTATTCCCAATAACAATGTCAATAGACGTATCTATCTCCTGTCTGTCGGCCGACGCCTGGACATAGCAGCCTGCCGCCACCACTATCGCCCGGGGATTCATTTTCTTTGCCTTGTGCAGCATCTGCCGTGACTTCCTGTCGGCAATGTTCGTCACGGTACAGGTATTTATCACGTACACATCCGCCCCCGGCGCAAACGGGACAATCTCATACCCCGCCTGTTCCAGCATCTGCCGCATAGCATCCGTCTCATATGCATTCACTTTACATCCCAAATTATGCAGGGCGGCTTTCTTTTTCATATCAGTTCCTGTCCTTTCTGTCGGCTTTCATCCAATCTTACTATTGACTTTTTCCAGTCCCTTTCTGACTTTATTACTTTTGCCCAATTAGCATTTTTAAGTTTGTCTCTTTTTCGACTTGACTTTTCTGCCTCTCATAGTTAAGATGAGAGTATAAAATAATAAGGGAGGTTTTTCCAAATGAAAACAGTAAAAATTTCTTTGAATTCCATTGATAAAGTAAAGTCATTTGTAAATGATATTACGAAATTTGATTATGATTTTGATTTAGTATCCGGGAGATACGTGATTGACGCAAAATCTATCATGGGTATCTTCAGTCTGGATCTTTCTAAGCCTATCGACTTAAATATCCATGTAGAAGACAATGTGGATGAAATCATTTCTTCCCTGTCTCCATACATCATCGAAGAGTAGAACAGGTATCAGTGAAGAATCCACTGCCAGCATCACTGCGGCAGATGGATTCATTTTTTTGCCTCTATTCTACCCATATAGTTTCTGTCGTTTCTATTGCAGTCTGCACCAGCTCGTCAATTCTTTCTTCCAGATGCGTCTCGCTGCGTCTGATGATATTAATATTCGGCTTTGTTACCGGATGTTTCGCCACAAAAATCGTACAGCAGTCCTCAAAAGGCTGGATGGAAGTCTCATAAGTATCTATCTTTTCCGCAATATCTACAATTTCCTGCTTATCAAAGCCTATCACCGGACGGAATACCGGCATAGTACACACAGCGTTCGTCGCCGCCAGGCTCTGCATGGTCTGGCTCGCCACCTGCCCGATGCTCTCGCCTGTAATCAATCCCAGGCAGCCCGTTTCTTTTGCAAAATGTTCCGCAATCCGCATCATATAGCGCCGCATAATAATTGTCAGCTCCTCGTGAGGGCACGCCTCATAGATATAAAGCTGGATATCCGTAAAGTTCACTACATGCAGGTTAATCGGCCCTGAATACCTGGCTACCAGATGCGCTAAATCTACCACCTTCTGCTTTGCCCGTTCACTGGTATATGGCGGCGCATGGAAATACACCGCATCAATTTTCACACCCCGTTTGGCAATCATATACCCCGCTACCGGGCTGTCAATCCCTCCTGACAAAAGCAGCATGGCCTTTCCGTTTGTCCCCACCGGCATACCGCCCGGCCCCGGAATAATCTGGGAATAAATATAAATCTGATCCCGTATTTCCACATCCAGCATCACATCCGGCTTATGCACGTCTACTTTCATATTGGGAAATGCCGCAAGAATTCTCTCGCCCAAATCCGCGTTGATTTCCATGGACGTCCTGGGATAACTCTTTTTCGCCCTCCGGGCATTTACCTTAAAGCTCATTTCCCTGTCCCCGTACACCTTCCGCAGATAATCGTTCACCGTTTCGGCCAGCTTGTCAAATCCCTCGTCAGCCGCCTGCACCATCGGACAAATACCCAC
This sequence comes from Hominisplanchenecus murintestinalis, assembly GCF_943193015.1. Taxonomy (NCBI): domain Bacteria; kingdom Bacillati; phylum Bacillota; class Clostridia; order Lachnospirales; family Lachnospiraceae; genus Hominisplanchenecus; species Hominisplanchenecus murintestinalis. Next base: position 48,441 of record NZ_CALPCM010000010.1, on the reverse strand, counting down.
GATTCCGAAAACCCGCTGCAGCGCTGCGATAACCTCATCATAATCAAACGCGCTTTCCGCCTCAACAAAAATACGCCCCTGCTCCTTGCGCACGAAAAATTTGCCTTCCACATGCTTCAATGCATGGCGGATTTGCTTCATCAGCGCATCCTCAAACAAATGGCGGTTCTTCCCCTTGATTCCAATCTCTCCATATTTTATCAAAAATGCCTGAAACATAACTTTTCTCCTTTAATGTCGCGAATATCTGCGCAGCATCGGCAGAAGCTCTTTCAGTGCTTCCACACAGTACGCCAGTTCTTCCTCCGTATTAAACCTGCCAAAACTGAACCGCAGCGTTGCATCCAGAAGCTCCCGTTCCATTCCGATTTCTTTTAAAACTGCGCTCACCGGAAGTTTCTTATTCGACGAACACGCCGAACCGGAAGAAACGTAAATCCCCCTCTCCTCCAGCGCATGGAGCAGAACTTCGCTCCTCACTCCTCTAAAGCTCACACTGACAATATGCGGAGCGCCGTCTTCGCCCGGCCGGGTGTTGATCACCACATCAGGAAGCATGGAAACCTGTTCCATAAAATACTCTTTCAGCCTTAAAAGATGTGCGCGCTTTTCCTCAAAGTCACGGTATGCCTCGCCGGCAGCCTCGCCAAGCCCTGCGATTCCCGGTACATTATCTGTTCCTGAACGCATTCCCTTCTGCTGTCCGCCGCCAAGCATCAGCGGCTTTATCTTCACCTTTTCCTGAATATACAAAAAGCCGGTTCCCTTAGGCCCGTGAATCTTATGCCCGCTGACTGAAAGCATGTCAATGCCCGCTTTCTTCGGAAAAATCCTGTATTTTCCATATGCCTGAATCGCATCTACATGAAAAAGAATACCGGGATATTTCTCCTTTAAAAAGTGTCCAATCTCCTCAATCGGCTCTGCCGCCCCCAGCTCGTTATTCACATACATCACAGACACCAGAATAGTGTCTTCCTGAACCGCCGCTTTCAAATCCGCCAGAGAAACCTCGCCATAGCGGTTCACGGGCAGATATGTTACGGAAAATCCCTGCTCCTCCAGATACATCATAGGCTGAATCACGGCGGCATGTTCCACCGCCGTCGTGATAATATGTGTTCCTGCCCTGCGGTTTGCCATCGCCGCGCCAATCAGCGCCCAATTATTAGACTCCGTCCCTCCGGATGTAAAGAAAATCTCCTTTTCACTTACTTTCAGGGTACGTGCGATTCTCTCCCGGGCATCGCGCAGATACCTCTCTGCCTCCATCCCCTTCAAATGTTTCGAAGACGGATTCCCGTAATCTTCTATCATCGTCCTTACCACAATGTCCCGCACGCTTTCCAGACATCTGGTGGTTGCCGAATTATCCAGATATGCTTCCATTTTCCCTCTCTGTCCTGCCCTCTAACAAGTACATTAGCACTGACAATACCGTCATCCCTGCAGTCTCTGTCCTGAGTATCCGTTTTCCAAGTGTTATAGGCTGCAGCCCTTCTGCCGCAGCCAGCTTTGCTTCCTCCGCCGAGAAACCTCCCTCCGGTCCGATAAAGATTGCCACAGACTGCCCCGGTACAATGCCCTCAAGCAGATGCCTGGTTTCCTCCATCCCTTCTGCAAGCTCATACGGCATCAGCTTCACATCCATCCCTGCGGCATATTCTACCGCTTCCCGAAAACTCATCACAGATGTAATTTCCGGGACAATCAGCCGCTTAGACTGCTTTGCCGCGCTCTCGGAAATACTTTGCCAGCGTTTCCTCTTGCTCTCACTTTTTTTCTTATCCAGCTTCACTACCGCCCGTTTCGTAGCCACAGGGATGATTTCATATACGCCCAGTTCCACAGCCTTCTGGATAATCAGTTCCATCTTATCGCCTTTGGGCAGTCCCTGAAACAGATAAGTCTTCGACGGAAGCTCTGCTTCCGTCTCCTGCACCCACATAATCCCTGCTTCTACTCTGTCAGGCTCCAGTACAAGCACTTCACAGCGGTATTCTTTTCCTTCCCCGCCGCTCACCGTAATCTGTTCTCCCGCTTCCATCCGCAGCACATTCCGGATATGGTTCACATCACTGCCCGTAATCGTTATCTTCTTTTCGCCAATCTGTTCCGGCGCTACAAAAAAATGGTGCATGTCATTCCCTAATTCTTTCTCGCAGTCACGGACACCCATTCACCCTGACGCGTTACTTCCAGAACCTCAAGCCCGGCAGCTTTCACTGCATTAACCACCACGCTTTCCTTCTCATCAATAATACCTGATGTGATGTAAATGCCGCCCCGCTTCATCTGACGGATAATCACAGGCGTAAGAGGAACCAGAACATCTGCCAGGATATTCGCCGCCACAATATCGTACTTCTCATAGCCGACGTTCTCCTGTACTGCCGGATCATCAATGATATTTCCAATCATCACGTCCATTTTCCCTGCCGGGATATCATTTGCCTCCAGATTTTCTTTCGTGGCGGAAATCGCACAAGGGTCTAAGTCCGTACCGACCGCATGGCCCGCCCCCATCTTCAATGCCGCGATAGACAGGATACCGCTTCCCGTCCCCACATCAAGAATCTCAGAGCCATCTTTCACATACTTTTTCAACTGGCGCATACAGAGCTGTGTCGTCTCATGCATTCCTGTCCCAAACGCCGTGCCCGGATCAATATGAATAATCATACCTGGGGTATCCTCTGGCTGTACTTCCTCCCAGGACGGAATAATTAAAATATCATCCACATAAAACTGATGAAAATACTGCTTCCAATTATTAATCCAATCCTTATCTTCTGTCTGGGACTCCGTAATCGTACACTCTCCGATATCCATAAAGCTGCGAAGCTCCTCCAGCGCTTCCCGCACCCGTGCCAGAAGCGCTTCCTTATCCTCTGCTTCATCCAGATAAAAGTTCAGATACGCAATGCCGTCGTCTTCCGGTCCTTCCGGCAGGATGTCTACAAACATCTGCTGCTTGTCCTGCTCCGTCAAAGGAATCTTATCTTCAATCTCTACGCCCTCTACTCCTGCTTCCGCCAAGGTAGAAATCACGATATCCTCTACAGCCGAACGCGTCTTTAGTGTAAATTTATTCCATCTCATCTTCTTTGTCATCCTTCCGTTTCTTCCACAGAATTCCCCCCACTACCAATGCCGAAGCCAGGCAAACCACAAGCAGCGGAATGATTGGTGAATCATCCCCTGTCTTTGCTGCGGTATTTGTCTTTGTACCGGAGCCTGAATTTGAATTGCTGCCGCTTCCGCTGCTCCCCGTACCTGAGCCTGTAGACGGAGAGTTTCCGCCGCTCGTTGTATAGCCTGTGCCGTTCGCCCCGTCAGACGCCATCTTGAAGTTCACGCTTTTCACTGACGTCGTGCTGGTATTTACCCAGGAATTGTTCGAATACGTCTGTTTGCGGAACGTCACCTGCAGGGTATAAGAACCCGCCTGATTAATCGTAAATGCCGCCTCATAAGGCGCGCTGCTCCAGGTATGCTCCTCGCTTACCTTCCAGGACAGCGGAATATAGCGCTCATCTCCCGTTTTCGGGGAAGTATTCGTCATTCCTGCCCCCTCTGCGCCAAAGGCAAGCCGGGAACCGATTTTGTAAGTCGTCCCCTCTGTCAGCCCTTTAATCCTGTTATTACTTTCACTCACCGAGGTTCCGTCCCCACCAGAAGAACCTACGGAAAATGTCGTATATGCCATCGCATCCCCGTCGCTTGGCTCATGGTTATCATCCCCTGCGAACCTTGTCCATACCGTATACGTAGTTCCGCTTTTGAGCCCTATCGGCTTCCCATTTTTATCGCCCATAGACACGATCCGATCCGACTTGGTCTTTTTATCGCCAAACTCCCAGTTTTCGCTTTTCTTATTCTTTTCCGTCAGCTCTGTGCGCGATGAACCGAAGAACAGATACTCCTGTCCCTCATAGGTTGTCATCTTCGGCTGCCAAATTCCTTTCTCCTTATTGTACACTGCCGTAACGCTTGGCTTTTTCAAATCCTCTTTATCATTATCATTCGGCGCTTTTTTAATAGACGCTTCTACCTCAAACCTGTCCAGAGCCAGTTCATAATTCTTCGCATACTCTTCTTGCAGCTCCAGCTCTGACACTGTCACCTTCTTTGCATCCTTCACATTTGCACTGTTAAATTTATAAGATACCTTATTCTCAACAATCTTCGGCTTCTCACCATACATCGCGCCTTTCAGCGTTACCGTACCTGACCCTGTCCGCTTGCCATCGTACACCTTCTCGTCAATCTTCGCTTCCGGCGTAAGTTTCGCTTTATTGATTGTAAAAGAAACCGTCACCAGAGTCGTCTTTCCCGACGCATCCGTGATAGTCAGAGTCGTCTCATATTTCCCGGCGCCCTTATCCAGCAGGCTTTCCTTGGGCTGTATCCTGATTTCTGTATTGACGCCGACTGCCGCATCCGTCTTTCCCGGAACTGTCACCCCATCTGTCTGCACTGCCGCCGGAGTTAAAGTAAATCCGTCTCTATTTGCTCCGGTAAGCTCTGCCGTCACCGTCGTACTGTTAACAGAAGCATTTTTCACTGTCACGGCTGCAGATACAATCTTATCCGCCGTATCGCCATAAGTCAGCGCCGGAACCGTCACCGGCTCCACAGTAAGCATAGCACTCTCCTTTGCCAGTTCTGTTGTCCCGCTGGTTTTTACCTCCCCGGCATAGGCTGTGCCTGCTGCCGTCACTACTGTCTGCTTCGCCGGAAGATACAGGTAAATCTTATTATTCTCGTCTGTATAGATACCATCTTTTCCATAAGTATAGGCTGTCCCACCGGATAAAATCGCAATGTCATCCACCTGCTCTTCTGCTTCTGAAAGAGTCAGGCTGGTCTTATGAACATCTGCGCCGCTATTCCCTGTAAGTTTAATTTTCTCTTTGTCTGAGGAAGAAAGCTCCTTCAAATCCACGCTTCCTCCTGTAATTTTTACAGATACCTTCTGAGACTCATTCCCCGTCACTGAAATACCGTTCACTGCTCTTACCGTGCCATCTGTAATCGTCAGGGAAGCCGGTTTATCTTTTTCCTCTTCTGTATCTATTTTCTTCATTCCCCTGGACATAACGATGTCCTTCCCCATCTTTGTGCCCCGGATATCCAGTTTTCCGTCTCCACTTATCGTAAGCTCCGATGCCGTCTCAAGCTTTACCGCCACAGCCCCGTCGTTCTCGTCCGCAAGAAGCTTATTTACATGGCTCACAGTCAAATCCAGTTTCTTCCCTTCCTGCACTGTAAGCATATCGCCTGCGGCATTTTTCATCACTACATTATCTAAGGTAAGCTTTGCTTCGTCCGCTTCTACAACAATCTGTCCCGTATATTCCACACCAGGCTTTCCGGTAATCTCTATCGCCTTATCACTCTTTATAGTAATCATCCCTGTAACGCTATCACGGGTATAGTCTTCGCCTTCAATCCCGCTGATATAAAGGCCTTCCACTCCTTCTCTGGACGTCAGGTCCCAGTCATCCAAAACCACCTCTGCGCCTCCGCCCTGCGTTTCTGTCTCTTCCGACTGGCTCTCGCTCTCTGTTCCCTGCATATATGTCTCGCTCTCAGACGGAAGTGTTTCTGACAGAGGCTGTGTCTGGCTTTCACTCTCTGTTTCCGTCTGCTGTGTTTGGCTCTCGCTTTCACTCTCCGTTTCCGAATAAGGTTCTGTCCCTGCCGCCAGCGCCGGGGCAGATACCATAGACATCGCCATACTGCACACCAGCCCAAAAACCATCAGCTTCTTTCTTATTATATTATTCTTCATCGCTGTCCCCTCTTTATATCTAACGCCATGTATAAGTATCTGTTCTGCGGCAGTTCACCCCTGCCGCCAACATATTCTGCAACATGAATGAAACGTAACCCGATTTTCTCATACCCTATATAATAATTCTTCCCTTGCAAGCTGTCAATGGCATTTCCCTTAAGAAATATTAAATTTTCTTTTTGAACTCCCAAAATAATTTTATCAAAAAATCAGAAAACTCATCTTCCTCTGCTAAATACATTACAAAACTGCCGCAAGCTCTCACGCTCTACGGCAGTCACACACTAATTATTATCCTCGAAGGTTTCTTTCAATTTATCCATAAACCCTTTTTTCTTCGTCTTTTCTTTGGCTTTCTCCTTCGGTTTTTCCGCTGTCTTTTCCTCGTTCAAATTCACACCCAGAGAATTGTCGCTCGCCGCGTCAAACTGGCGCAGCGCCTCTTTCGCTTCTTCGTTCAGTTTTGTTGGAACCTGTACGACAAGAGTTACATACTGGTCTCCGCGCACGGATTTATTCCGCAGGGACGGCACGCCTTTCCCTTTTAAACGCACTTTCGTATCAGTCTGCGTCCCCGGCTTCACCGTATAAAGTACATCGCCGTCCACCGTACTGATTCGCACATCGCCGCCCAAGGCTGCCTGTGCAAAAGTAATCGGCGCCGTAGAGAAAATATTCATATCCTGGCGCTGGAAAATCGGATGACGCTGAACATTTATCTCTACCAGCAGATCTCCTCTCGGCCCTCCGTTTGTTCCCGGCTCGCCTTTCTCTCGGATACGAATGCTCTGTCCATTGTCAATGCCTGCCGGAACTGTCACTGCAATCTTTTTCCTGCTGGAAGTATACCCTGTCCCGCGGCAGTTGCTGCATTTCTCTTTGATAACTTTTCCGGTTCCGCCGCAGTCCGGGCAGGTCTGAACATTTCTGACTGTTCCAAACAAAGACTGCTGTGTAAATACTACCTGTCCCTTGCCGCCGCATTTCGGACAGGTATCCGGACTGGTTCCCGGCTTTGCCCCGGTTCCATGACAGTGGGTACACTCGTCTTTCAGGTTCAGCTCTATCTGCTTCTCACAGCCAAATACCGCCTCTTCAAATTTAATCCGCACACTGGTTCGCAGATTTGCCCCTTTCATCGGCCCATTATTTGCCCTTCGGGACCGGGTTCCCCCGCCAAACAAATCGCTGAAAATATCTCCAAAAATATCTCCCATATCACCGCCAAAATCAAAACCGCTAAACCCGCCGGGACCGCCGCCCTGCTCAAAAGCCGCATGCCCAAACTGGTCGTACTGCGCTCTTTTCTGGGAATCGCTAAGAACTGCATAAGCTTCCGATGCTTCTTTAAAGCGCTTTTCCGCCTCCGCATCTCCGGGATTCATATCCGGGTGATATTTTTTGGCCAATTTCCTGTATGCTTTTTTTATCGCGGCTTCATCAGCATTTTTATCAACGCCCAGCACCTCATAATAATCTCTTTTACTCTCTGCCATACTCCTCACCTATCCTCATGTTTTTACGCTCGCTAGGGACAGACGCTTCTGACTTCTGTTGAAAGCATCTGTCCCCTGAACCTTATGCGGCTTATCTCTATACTTCTTTGTAATCTCCGTCAACGACGTCATCTGCCTGATACCCGGCGTCAGCCGCGCCCATATCCGGACCTGTGCCTGCTGCTCCCTGCGCCGCCTGTGCCTGCTCGTAGACTTTTGCAAACACCTTCTGCGCACTCTCCATAAGCTTCTCTTTCGCTGCCTTGATTTCTGCTACCTGTGCATCCGTCATATCCTCAGGATTTGATTCCTCAATCAGTTTTTTCAATGCCTCAAGATCCGCCTGTACCGCTGTCTTATCCGCAGCATCTACCTTATCTCCCACTTCCTCCAGCGCTTTCTCTGTCTGGAATACCATAGAGTCTGCATCATTTCTCGTATCAATTGCTTCTTTGCGCTTCTTATCCTGAGCCTCGAACTCAGCTGCTTCCTTTACTGCCTTCTCAATATCAGAGTCAGACATATTGGAACCGGAAGTAATCGTGATATGCTGCTCTTTTCCTGTTCCCAAATCCTTTGCGGATACATTAACAATACCATTTGCATCAATGTCAAAAGTAACTTCAATCTGCGGTACGCCTCTTCTTGCAGGAGGAATTCCATCCAGCCGGAACTGGCCAAGGGACTTATTATCTCTTGCAAACTGCCTCTCGCCCTGTACAACATGTACGTCTACGGCTGTCTGGTTATCTGCTGCTGTCGAGAAAATCTGGCTCTTCTTGGTAGGAATCGTTGTGTTTCTTTCAATCAGCCTTGTAGCAACCCCGCCCATTGTCTCAATAGACAGTGACAGAGGCGTAACATCCAGCAAAAGGATATCGCCTGCGCCTTCATCGCCTGCAAGCTTGCCGCCCTGTACGGAAGCGCCCAGCGCCACACACTCATCCGGGTTCAGGCTCTTGCTCGGCTCATGGCCTGTCAGCGCTTTCACCTTATCCTGTACAGCCGGGATTCTTGTGGAACCGCCTACGAGAAGCACTTTGGAAATCTCGCCGGAGGTAAGCCCTGCATCCTTCAGTGCTGTGGTAACCGGAGTCGCTGTCCTCTCCACCAAATCGTGGGTCAGCTCATCAAATTTTGCCCTTGTCAGGTTCATATCAAAATGCTTCGGCCCCTCGGAAGTCGCCGTGATAAACGGAAGGTTGATATTTGTAGTCGTCGCAGAGGAAAGTTCTTTCTTTGCTTTCTCTGCCGCTTCTTTCAGCCTCTGGAGCGCCATCTTATCATTAGATAAATCCACGCCCTCATTCTTCTTAAACTCTGCCAGCATATAGTCGGTAATCTTCTGGTCAAAGTCGTCGCCGCCCAGCCTGTTGTCTCCGGCTGTCGCAAGAACCTCGATAACGCCGTCGCCGATTTCAATGATAGACACATCAAATGTTCCGCCGCCCAGGTCATATACCATAATTTTCTGCTCTTTTTCATTGTCCAGGCCATATGCCAGCGCTGCCGCTGTCGGCTCATTGATGATACGCTTTACATCCAGTCCTGCGATCTTTCCTGCATCCTTCGTTGCCTGACGCTGCGCATCATTAAAATATGCAGGAACTGTGATAACGGCCTCCGTTATCTTCTCACCGAGATAATTTTCTGCATCGCCTTTCAGCTTCTGTAAAATCATCGCTGAAATCTCCTGCGGTGAGTATTTCTTTCCGTCAATATCCACTTTATAATCTGTTCCCATATGCCTTTTAATAGAAGCTATGGTCTTGTCAGCATTTGTTACCGCCTGGCGTTTTGCAGGCTCTCCTACTAATCTTTCTCCTGTCTTTGTAAAAGCTACTACGGACGGTGTGGTTCTTGCGCCTTCTGTATTTGCGATAACCACTGGCTTACCGCCTTCCATAACTGCTACACAGCTATTTGTTGTACCTAAATCAATTCCAATAATTTTTCCCATTATGACTTCCTCCTCATAAATTAAATGGTATATGAATTTCGTTGTTTCCTGTATAAATTAATTTGCTACTTTCACCATGCTGTGCCGCACGACAGTTTCACGGTAAATATAGCCTTTCTGAAACTCCTCTGCAACGGTGTTTTCACCAAGCGTTTCATCCTCCACATGCATCACTGCATTGTGGAAATTAGGGTCGAACTCCTGCCCCACAGCCTCGATAGGCTTAACGCCAATCTCATCCAGTGTCGCGAGAATCTGCTTATAAATCTTATCCATTCCGACAACAAAGGAGTCTTCCTTCTGTTCTTCCGGCACAGCCGCCAGCCCCCGCTCAAAGTTATCTATCACCGGAAGTATCTTTTCAATGACACTTTTCGCTCCGATTTCATACATGGAAGCCTTTTCTTTTTCTGTACGCTTCCTAAAGTTATCGAATTCCGCCATCTGGCGTTTCAGCCTGTCTGTAAGGTCTTCAATTTTCTCGTCCTTTTTGTCTTTCTTTTCCTTCCGTTTAAAGAAGCTTTTCTTCTCTCCCGGACCATCTTCCGCAAACTCTTCTGTCCTGTCTCCCTGCTCTTCTGCCGCCTCTTCTACAGAAGCTTCTGCTGCTGTCTCCTCTCCGGCGTCTGTACCCTCCACTTCCGGCTCCTCATATGCTGTTTCTTCTAATTCCTGTTGCAGCTTTTCATCTTCCACGCCTTTTACCGCCTTTCTTTTTCCGTATTTTCAAATATAGAATCGAGCTGTGTCGTAAGTGTTTTGAGCGCGGACACGACTCTGTCGTAATCCATACGTTTGGGTCCGATAATACCTATCGTTCCCTTCATGCCGTCCCCTAATTCATACGCTGCCGTAACAACACTGCAGTCTTTCATGTTCTGCATAGGGGATTCGTTCCCAATATACACCTGAATCCCTGTATTCTCCTCGGAATTCATCGTCTCTGCCACCAGATTCACCAGCTGTTTCTTTTCTTCAAATGCGCTAATCAGCTCCCGTGCCCTCTCATTATCACTCAGCTCCGGATATTTAAAAATATTTGTCGCGCCGCTGGTATAGATTTCCAAGTCCTCATCGTCCATCCGGATGGCCTCTGCCACCGCATCCAGCACGCTGTTTACCACTTCACTGTGGATACCTGCCTGCTCCTTCAGCTTCGCAATCGTTCCCAGATTGATCTGCTCCATCGTAAGGCCGTTCAGGCTGGTATTCAGAAGGATATTCAGCTTCAGCACCGTCTCATTGTCAAGCCTGTGCTCCATATGGAGCATCTTGTTCTTTACCACATTCCCTTCCGTAACCACCACTGCCAGCATCTGGCTTTCGCTAATAACCGAAAGCTGGATAAACTTAAGCTTCGTCCGGTGATACTGCGGAGCAGTAATCATGGTAGCATAGTTGGTATTGTTTGCCAAAACCTTCACTACCTGCTTTAGAATCTGCTCCATCTTATCCTGCTTTTGAATCATCAGCTCTTTCATCTCAGTGACTTCCCGCTCTTTGTACTCCATCATCTGATCCACATAAAAACGGTATCCCTTATCTGAAGGAATTCTGCCTGCTGATGTGTGGGGCTGCACGATATAGCCCATCTCCTCCAAATCGGACATCTCATTCCGAATCGTGGCGGAACTCAGATTCAAATCTGCATATTTGGAAATTGTCCGGGAACCTACCGGCTCGCCCGTTTCCAGATACGTCTTAATAATCGCATATAAAATCTTCGTTTTCCGGTCGTCCAGCTGCATCTTCAAATCCTCCTTCCCTTTTCTTATTAGCACTCTTTAAGGTCGAGTGCTAACATCTATGTACATAAGATAGCACTACCCATTTTCTTTGTCAATAGGAAATTCAATTTTTTCTGCAAAAATGTAACAGTTCAGCCCAGGACTTTGCACCTGCTGCAAAGTTCGTGAGAATGCGTAAATTCAGCCAGAGAATCCAGCCCTTTGCGAAAGCAAACTTTAAAATAGAGGCTCCTTCTATTTCAGCTGGTTCGCCATGTTATAAAAATGAAAATACATCCCTTTCTGTTCCAGAAGCTGCTCATGAGTTCCTTCTTCGACGATTCCGTCCTCTGTCAGCACCAGTATCCTGTCAGAATTTCGGATGCTGGAAAGCCGGTGGGCAATCGTAAGTGTTGTGCGCCCTTCCGACAGCCGTGCAAGAGATTTCGCCACTTCAAATTCGCTCTCGTTGTCCAATGCAGAGGTTGCTTCATCCAAAATAATAATCGGAGGATTTTTCAGAAATACCCGCGCGATACTGAGCCTCTGCTTCTGGCCTCCTGAAAGTTTCACGCCTCTCTCTCCCACATAAGTATCATACCCTTCCTTTAGTTCCGTGATAAACTCATGGGCGCCCGCCCTTTTCGCTGCTTCCACGACTTCCTCTCTGGATGCCCCCGGGCGTCCATATGTGATATTTTCATAAATCGTCCCGGAAAACAGATAAACATCCTGCTGCACGATACCGATGCTGCCGCGCAGGCTTTTCAGTGTAAAATGTTTGATATCTTCTCCGTCCAGCGTAACTCGCCCGCAAGTCACATCATAGAACCTTGGAATCAGGTTGCACAAAGTAGTCTTGCCCCCTCCCGACGGTCCTACAATCGCTACTTTTTCCCCTGCTTTTATATGCAGGTTTAATCTTTTGAAAACCCGGTTGTGATCATCCGGGTACTCAAAACTCACGTTTTCAAAGACAATATCCCCTTTCGGATCATACAAATCTACGGCATCCGGCTCGTCAAAGATCTCAATATCTGCATCTACAATCTGGAGGAACCGCTCAATCCCGGTCATTCCTCTCTGAAACTGTTCGGCAAACTCAATAATGCGGCGAATCGTGGCAATCAGTGTGGTTACATAGAGCATGTAAGCTACCAGATCTCCGGGAAGAATCAGCCCTTTCACCATAAAAATCCCTCCCGCCACCACCACCATCAGATACATAAGCCCGTCAAACATCTTCACGGTCGTCTGGAACATAGCCATATATTTATAAGATTCTTTCTTAATATCAAGAAACTTCTGATTATCTTTCTCAAACTTTTCTTTCTCAATCCCTTCATTGGTAAATGCTTTTACCACTTTATGTCCCAGAAGGCTATCCTCTATTCTGGCGTTTAGTTCCCCAATCTGGTGCCGCTGTTTGCGAAATGCGCCTTTCACCCGAAAGTTCAGCGTCATGCACACCCCTGCCATCAAGGGCACGCACAAGAAAACCAGCACCGTCAGCCACAAATGAATTCCTGCCAGGATGAAAAAGGAAATCACTGTCTTGATTGCCGCAATGAAAAACTCCTCCGGACAGTGGTGGGCAAATTCTGTTACATCAAACAAGTCATTGGTCACGCGACCCATAATCTGCCCGACTTTTGTATTATTATAGTACGTATTAGAGAGCTGCTGCAGATGCCTGTAAGCGTCCCGCCGCATATCTGTCTCAATCTTCGCCCCCATCACATGCCCCATATCTGCCATGTAATAGCTGGCGATACCGTCCATGATCCGCAGTACCAGATAAAGCAGTCCCAGCCTGCCCACTGTCTGCATCGAAAGCGCCGCCAAATCCCTCATTCCTTCATTCGTGATATAGCGCATAATAAGCGGCAGCACCAGTTCGCATACCGTCGTCAGAGCAGCACAGAACAAGTCCATGCACAGCGTTCCTTTATATTTTTTGAAATAAGGCACAAATCTTTTCAACAGTTCCTTTGATGTGTATTGTTTTTGCTCCATAATGTTTGACTCCTATTCTATTATCCTGGCATTGCTGCCATATACAATGGCCTCAAAACCCATGAAAACTCATTTATGGCAATAGTCTTTTTCTCAGACCTGTGCGAACAGTAATATTTGCCACAATTATTGCAGTTCAAATGAAAATTGCGGTTTGTCGCTTACCCCGGACAGTTATGGAACCGATAGTTCGCACGGCTTACCCCGAACAGTCATGGGACCGACAGTCCTCCATGTTTACACCGGACGCTGGGACACCTGCCATATATCCCACACGGACGGGGACAACGCGCCGTGTGGGATATGCGGCAGGCTTCCCGGTGTCCGACGTAAACATGGGAGACTATCGGTTCCGTAACCGTCCGGGGCAAGCTGTAAACTCGTATACAAACCGCAATTTGTCATGTAACAGCCACATTTGCTTATCAAAGCGTCCCTCTCCCCGTTGACTTTTCTATAAAGTGTGGTACACTTAAGCTATCTTATGTAAACAGGAAAGGAAGCACAATTTATGAAAAAAGGCTCGACAATACCTTTGCTCCTGGCATCTTTTGCAATTGTATGTCTCGTAGTGCTGGCCGGGTTTGTAACTTTTTTAAATATGTACGATGTTTCCTCAGCCTCTGAAACTTCCCCCGCTGCCACAGCAGCGCTGGAATCAGAGTCGGACATGCCTACCCAGATTTTGAAGCCGAGTGCGGCTGTCACCACAGATCCTTTTGATGAATCTGCCGAAGAACCTGAACATTCCTATATATTTGTCGGAGATTCCCGTACAGTAGGAATGCGGAACGCCCTCCAAAACGACAGTAACGATGTTCCCTGCCGTTTTATTGCAAAGTCTGGCGAAGGCTTTTACTGGCTATACCACGATGGTATCGTGGAGCTGGAAGAAGCGCTCAGATCCACGCCATATGCCACAGTTATCTTTAACCTGGGCGTGAATGACCTGGAAGAAGCAGACCGTTATATCAGCTTCTACAAGGCTTTGTTCTCTGAGTACCATGACCCTTCTTTCTATATTATGTCTGTAAACCCGGTGGAAGATGACAGGTGCTCCGGCGCCAGCAATGCAGAAATTCAGGCATTTAATGAAAAAATGAAGGCCGAATTTCCGGACAAGTACCTGGATTGTTACAATTACCTGCTTTCGCAGGACTTCGCCACCTCGGACGGGCTCCATTATCCGGACAGGGTATACCGTATGGTCCACCACTTTGCCGTAATGTCCTTAAATGGCGGCGATAACGCTTCTTAAACTTATTCAGACAGCAAAAACTCTGACAGCACATAGTTGCTAATGTCAATACCCCGCTCCGTCAGGAAAATCCTTCCATTTTCCCGGCGGAGCAGTTTTTTTTCTTCCAGTTCCCGGCTGATTTTCCCGTAAACACTCACATAGGGCGTATGAAATTTTTTTTCAAAATCATTTACCGAAATCCCCTGTGTCAGCCGCAGCCCAAGGAACATAAATTCCTCCATCTGCGCCTCTGCATCCAGGTATTCCTCATCTTCCCTGCCAAATGCACGGTTTTGATAATTCTCCATACTTTCCGTATTATGAAAGCGCACCTCGTCTATCAGAGAGGAAGCCCCCAGGCCAAATCCCCGGTAGTTCTTACGCTCCCAGTATCCGCAGTTATGGCGGCATTCGAATCCCTCCCTGGCATAATTAGAAATCTCATATCGCCGATAGCCTTCCGCTTTCAGTATTTTCTCTGTATCATAGTACATTTGGCGTTCCTCGTCCTCAGACGGAAGGAATCCGCATGGAAGCCCTTTCTCCCTGCGCTTGACGTCCTCGGCATATTTTTCATAAAAAGGCGTCCCTTCTTCCACAATCAGGCTGTAAGCAGAAATATGCTCCGGCTTCAGCTCCGTGACCTTCTGCAGCGTTTTCCGCCATGTATACGCGCTTTGCCCCGGAAGCGCCGACATCAGGTCAATATTGATATTTTGAAATCCCGCTTCCCGTGCCATCCGGTAGCTCTCCAAAAATGTCTCCCATGTATGGATTCTCCCCAGCGCCTTCAGTTCCGCATCCTCTGCCGACTGCAGCCCCAGGCTCAGCCGGTTAATGCCCGCCTTCTTCCACTCTTCCAATTTTTTCCTATTTAATGTACCGGGATTGGCTTCCAGCGTGATTTCCGCATCTTCGGGCACACTATATTTCGCCCGCACTGCATCCATGATGCGGCCTATCTCTTTTCCGGGCAGAATCGAAGGGGTGCCGCCCCCAAAAAATACAGTAGCCGCATCCCCCTTCTCTTTTGCCCCATAGATCTCATCCAGGAGCGCTTCCACATAGGACTGCCTGTCCTTCTCTCCGGCTGGGAAAGACAGGAAATCACAGTAAGCGCATTTTCTGATACAAAATGGGATATGAATATAAAGTTCCAGTTTATTTATCATCTAATTTCAGAACACTCATAAACGCCTTCTGCGGAATCTCTACGCTTCCAACCTGGCGCATCCGTTTCTTTCCTTCCTTCTGCTTCTCCAAAAGCTTTTTCTTACGGGTAATGTCGCCGCCATAACACTTCGCCAACACGTCTTTCCGCATAGCCTTGACCGTTTCCCTGGCGATAATTTTGCTTCCAATCGCCGCCTGAATAGGAATCTCAAAGAGCTGTCTCGGTATTTCCTCTTTCAGCTTTTCACACATCTTCCTTCCGCGCTCATATGCCGTATCCCCATGTACAATAAAGGACAGCGCGTCTACTTCCTCCCGGTTCACCAGAATGTCAAGCTTCACTAACTCAGAACGCTCATACCCTTTCATCTCATAGTCAAAAGATGCATATCCCCTGGAACGCGATTTCAGGGCGTCAAAAAAGTCATAAATAATCTCATTCAGCGGCAAATCATATTTTAACAGCGCCCTGGTTTCTTCCATATATTCCATGCCCAAATACGTACCCCTGCGCTCCTCGCAAAGCTGCATAATCGAACCGATAAACTCTGTTGTTACCATGATCTCCGCACTTACAACCGGCTCCTCCATATAGTCAATTTCTGACGGATCGGGCAAATTTGAGGGATTCGTCAGCTCGATAACCTCACC
The DNA here is from genome assembly GCF_943193015.1 of Hominisplanchenecus murintestinalis. Classification (NCBI taxonomy): domain Bacteria; kingdom Bacillati; phylum Bacillota; class Clostridia; order Lachnospirales; family Lachnospiraceae; genus Hominisplanchenecus; species Hominisplanchenecus murintestinalis. The sequence continues at coordinate 32,378 of NZ_CALPCM010000010.1, read as the reverse complement.
GTTTGTCTTGTACACTTTATAGATAACGCTGGGCGCAGTCGTCACCAAATCCAGGGCATACTCCCTCTCCAGACGCTCCTGAATAATCTCCAGATGAAGCAGTCCCAAAAAACCGCACCGGAACCCAAAGCCCAGAGCAATGGAAGTCTCCGGCTCGAACTGAAGGGATGCATCGTTTAACTGGAGCTTCTCAAGCGCATCCCGCAAATCCGGATATTTCGCCCCATCTGCCGGATACATACCGCAGAATACCATGGAATTCACCTTCTTATATCCGGGCAAAGGCTCATCGCAAGGTTTTTCCGCGTTTGTAATCGTATCTCCTACCCGCGTGTCCTTCACATTTTTCAGGCTGGCCGTAATATAGCCCACCATGCCCGCGCTCAGCTCATCACATGGGATAAACTGCCCCGCGCCGAAATATCCCACTTCTACGACCTCTGCGGTGGCGCCTGTCGCCATCATACGAATTGGCGTTCCTTTCTTTACCGTGCCTTCTTTCAAACGGCAGAATACAATAACGCCTTTATAAGAATCATACAGGGAATCAAAAATCAACGCTTTCAGCGGGGCATCCGGATCTCCTGTCGGAGCCGGAATCCTCTCCACAATTTTCTCCAGCACCCGATCAACATTCATCCCCGTCTTGGCGGAAATCCTGGGCGCATCCTGTGCTTCAATCCCAATAACATCTTCAATCTCATTGATTACCCGATCCGGGTCTGCGCTGGGCAGGTCTATCTTATTAATAACCGGCATTACATCCAGGTCATGGTCAAGAGCCAGGTATACATTCGCCAGAGTCTGCGCCTCTATCCCCTGCGCGGCGTCTACCACCAGGATTGCGCCGTCACATGCCGCCAGACTCCTGGATACCTCATAATTAAAATCTACATGTCCCGGGGTGTCAATCAAATTGAAAATATATTCTTCTCCATCCTTCGCCCGATAAACGATGCGGACAGTCTGCGCCTTAATCGTAATGCCCCGCTCCCTCTCCAGCTCCATATTATCAAGCACCTGTGCCTGCATTTCCCTGCTGGTAAGCAGTCCGGTCATTTCGATAATCCGATCAGCCAATGTAGATTTTCCGTGATCTATATGTGCAATAATACAAAAATTTCTGATTTTGCTCTGTTCTACTGCTGCCACTTCTCTTCCTCCTTTAAGTCATGCATCCCGTCTCACATCTCCGTGCCGAACGGCCACATATGCATAGCTTAAATTAGTGTATCACATCTTTCACCCGCCACGCAATACCTGATTCAGAATATCTGCCAGCACCTCCATTGCATTTAGCTCTTCCTCCACTGTGTTGAGCTGGGTTCCTGATTCAATCAGCAAAGACTTCGGACGCATGTGGAGATTATATCGCAGGCTCTGCAGATAAATATTTCTCGTCCAGCCCGGATAGTGCTGCGCTGCTTTTAGCTGCAGCTGAAAAGAGAACGCCAGGTTATCTTCAATATAAGGATTGGGCAGGTAATCAATTTCCCCGTTCCTTGCCGTGCGGCTCAGGCCGTTAAAAAACATAATCTGCGCCGTGGGTTTTCCATCAATCTCCTTCACAAACTTATGTCCGTCCACTCCGTCCCGGTGCAAATCAATTACCACCTCAATAGACGGATTTTCGTCCAGAATCTGCTGTATATCCGGTGCAGCCAGGGTATATGCCCTGTTCCTGTCCAGCTCCCCGTCAATCATATCATATACCTGTGTATGGTGAATCACATTATACCCATACGTATCCGTCAAAATTTCCGTAAGCCGGTTTCCCACACCCACAATCGTATCATTTACATCCCCCTCCACTGAATCAATAAATGCCTCCTGAGAATGAGTGTGGTAAATCAAAATCTGAGGCTTTGAATTATCCGTGGTGAGGCTCAAATCCCTCGACATCAGAGAATCATAATTTATCTGGCTCTCCAGCGGCGTCGTTGATGGGTCAACCGCAAAAAAATTATTCAAAAGATAATTATAGTCCCGCAGCGATGCTTCATCGAGAACTGTTACAGGCTCCCTGGCAGGATCTCTGGGCAAAATCTGCAGCAGGCTCCCGTCCTGCGTTTCTGACTGGCTATTCCCTTGTTCCCCCATCGGATTGCTTTCCTGTACTCCTGACCGGCTCCCGCCATTCATTTCTTCCTGCCGCCCGTCTCCTTGCGTTTCTGACTGGTCTTCACTCTGCGCCTCTGATTGGCCTCCTCCAGTCGTTTCTGTCCCGCTCTCTGCCTGCCCTTGCGCCTTGTCTGTGGCTTCTTCTGCCCGGGACGCCCATTCCTCCGTCTTCCCTTCCAATTCCATCATCAAATCGTATTCCAGGCGGCTTTCAATATCCGGAAGTTCTTTTGCCGCTTCTTCTGCATAAGAGTACAGTGGAAAGATTTCCTGCAGCACCATATCCACCCAGCTGTCAGGATATTCATCTCCCTGCCATGCAAACGCAAACCCCGGCATATGTGTTTTCAATGCCATAGACTCCAAAGCCCGCTCTATTCCGGCAATCCCCGGAATTCTTTGCAGAACCCTGCTCTCTTTCGCAATAATAAGACCCCTATATAAAATATAGAGGCCCAGCAAAACAATCAAAACCCATACTGCATTCTGTAATTTTCTCTGCATCCAACCGCCCCCGTCCTGCTGCTGCCAGTGTCCCGCCCGACACCCTTCCCCATTTCAATAGGATGGGCATTCCAGTTATAGATATTGCAGCAGCTCCACATTGCTGACCTGCTGCCGGATATTACAGTATATGCGGCATATTTCCAGACTATGACAGTTTCAGGGCAAGGTTTATTCCTTCAGAAATCGTATAGCTGATTCTCTTCATCGTCTCGTCAATATCTTTAGGGGTTACAAACATCGTATTTAAATGAGGTGAAATTAATTCCCGTATCATTTGGTGCTTTTCACTCTTGCTGAGCGTCCCTAACGCACCTCCCAGGTTACGGATATTTTCATCCTTATCCATAGTCTCCACCAGACTTTCCATCGTATCATTCACAATCGTCGCAGCGTCCACCACCGTAGGTACTCCTATGGCAATTACCGGAACCCCCAGCACTTCCTTATTAATACCATTCCTGTGGTTCCCTACACCGGAGCCGGGATTAATTCCCGTATCTGTAATCTGAATCGTCCTGTTTAGCCTTCTGGTGCTTCTTGCAGCCAGTGCATCCACGGCTATAATCACTGCCGGATGCGTTTCCTCTACCACGCCGCGGATGATTTCCAGTGTTTCCATCCCTGTCTGTGCCATGACCCCCGGCACGAGTGCACTGATTTGATTTACCTTTCCTCCCCCCACCGATGCCTTGCCATATTCCTTAATCATATGACGGGTAATATTCACATTGTTCACTACATAGGGTCCCAGAGCATCCGGCGTTACTTCCCGGTTCCCCAGACCCACTACCAGCACTGACTGCTCCTCCCCACCCAGAAGCTCTTTCAAATGTCCGGACAGAGCCCTGGAAATCTCCCGATGATAGTCCTCATCCGGCACAGACATATGCGGCGCTTCCATAGTAATGTAATTTCCCACAGGTTTTCCCATCGCTTTTGCCCCGTTTTCCGTCTCTATCACAACCCTGGTAGTGCGTATCTCGTTTTCCTCATCTTCCGTCTCGTGAATGCGCACCCCCCGGATTTCTACATTATCTTCCTCAAAGCTCTCCTTCGCCTCCAGTGCGAGGTCGGTGCGGATATTAAACTTTCCCAGCATAATTCTTCTCCTCTTTGCTTTCTTAATACATACTCCCCGGCAAACCGCAATTTACCTCCCAAGCCATTACTATTTTTCACATTTTTTTGCAAAATATGTATTGACATACCCGAAAGGTTGGGCTAAACTATATAAGCATGTTTACATCGGATCGTCCGTGTCCGGCTCCGATGTATGAGATAACGTTTAATGGTTTAAGATGATAAAAATATTTTGGAGGTGTACAGGTTGGCTAATATCAAATCTGCAAAGAAAAGAATCTTAGTAAACAGGACAAAAGCTGAGCGTAACAAAGCAATTAAGTCAAGTGTTAAAACTGCTATCAAAAAAGTGAATGCTGCTGTTGTTGCAAAGGATAAAGAGGCTGCTGCTGCCGCTTTATTAAACGCTACTTCTGTTATTGATAAGGCTACGAAGAAGGGTGTTTATCACAAAAACACTTCTGCGAGAAAAGTTTCCCGCCTGGCAAAAGCTGTAAACAGCATCGCGTAGTCCATACACAAAAAATAAACAAAGACATTGGGTTCCGTCAGCCCGATGTCTTTGTTTATTTTTCGTGTTTTTTATCCTCCTTGTAACAGCCAGGAATCGCTATCGGGCGGATTACCTCTTTTAGGCGCTCCAGCAAATGATTCATTACATAATACAGCGTCTCAAAATGCATAAAGTCGAGAGAATTTTTATCCCACAGCAGTGTAATGACCGAAGAAAATTCTTCATCTCCCTCCCAGAAGCGGAAAGCTACAGGAAAAAAGGAAAACACCGGAATCTCCCATGATACATCCGCACTGGCAGGTACATCCAGCCGCCGCCCGCCAAGCCTTTTACATGCGTCAGCCAGCGCCCCGGCTTTACCAGAAAATAGCTTTCCATATGGGGCGGTAAATTTGTCCGCCGAAGGACTGCTGTGGGTTACCTGCAGGGAGGCAAGGGTACGCCATTCCCCTGAAAGCGCCGGCCTCCCTTTGGGATAGCACAGAATATCATAGAGAGCCATAACCACCTGATAATCCAGACACGGAACATATCCCTCTTCTTTCTGTTCCTCTATCTCTCCGTTCTCTCGGCAAACCCGATAGTCCGTCCCCAGGAATTTCAGATACAGATACTTCTCATCACTCTTTATCGGAAATCTCTCCGTCATAATCCTCTGGTCATATTTCAGAAAAATCTCCCTTGCCGCAAACACCTGCTTTTCATAATTTGATCCCATATGCCCTGCCCTTTCACAAGCAACAGGCCAGCAAAGCCGGCCTGTTACCTCCCATCTATTTATTTCTTTTTATACACAACCTTTTTTCCAGCGCTTTTCATCCTCTTCTTGAGAGTCTTAAAGTTCTTCTTTGACATCTTTTTCGGAACAGTAATTTTACAGTTCTTTTTAATACCGCTGAATGCCTTACTTCCAATCTTAGGCGCTTTTTTGCCTTTGAAAGTAATAGATTTCAGCTTTTTACATCCAAAGAAACTCTTTGCCCCTATGCTTGTCACATTAGCTCCGATTACCACGCTTCCCAGCTTCTTATTCTTTTGGAACACCTGCTTATTGATGGCGGTAACTTTATAAACCACGCCGTCTTTCTTCACAGTTGCCGGGATTGTCACCTTGCTCTTATTTTTCAAAAGCTTATCTACTGTAACCGTACCGTTCTTCCCGCTGGCTTTCGTAATTTTATACTGCAGAACGCCCGCCTGGATTATATTGCTGGTTGGAGCTTCCGGCTGCAGCGCCGCCTTTGCTGCCTGCAGCGCTTTCAGCGCCGCGTCTATCTGTGCCTGGGTTGCTTTCGGATTCGCCATGACCGCTTCTGCTTCTGCCAAAGCCTTCCGGAATGCTGCTGCGCTCGCTGCAGAATATCCCGCCAGGTTTACTTTCTTTGCTTCGCTGACAGCTGTCCCAAGCGCCCTGCTGTCTCCTGCACCCGTGCTGCCTGCCTGCGTTACTGTAAGATGGATTTTTGCCATGACTGCCGGACGTACCGCACTTGCCACAGTAATATCAGCCTCTCCCGCTGCCTTTGCAGTGATAACGCCCGCTGCATCTACCTCTGCCACTGTCCTGTTGGAAGAAGCATAAACCAACCCTTTCTTATCCGTTGTATTTTCCGGTGTCACTTTTGCCGTAATCGTATGGGTCTGGCCAACCGTCAGCGTCAAAGCGCTCTGCACAGAAATTCCACTAATAGGCACGATGCTGTTCTTTCCGACCACTACTGGAATCTCCAGATTCTTATCACCGCAGGATGCCGTGATGACAGTTGCACCAATTCCCTCCGCAGTCACCACACCTGTGCTGGAGTCTACGGAAGCAATCCCTGTATCACCAGACGCATAGGTAATATCCCCTGCCGCATAGAAAGGAACCTTGTCTGCTTTCACTGCTGCTGCCTCACCCGGCTCCAGCTCCAGAGACGATGTATAGGTACGGAGTCCGCTCGGAGCTTCCGCAGGCTGTACTTTGTCAAAATCAAGCCACAGCGCCACGTTCTCATCGTCTTCCTGCATGGTTCCCGCGTCAAGCTCTTCTTTCGTCAGCGCTTTTGAATAAACGCGGATATTGTAAATGCTTGACTGTGAAGTACGGCTTGTCGCCTGCGGACAGTATCCGATACCCAGCGGGTAATTAGATGCTGCCACGGCGCCTGCTTCTACCGTAACCAGCTCCTCCCCCTCCAGATACACGGAAATATTGTTTCCGTCATAAATCGCCGCAACATGCAGTTTCTTGTTCAGCCTGTCTTCCGTATCTGTCCTGAGAGGCGTACTTCTGGCTACTATCCACTCTCCAGATGTATTTTTGATAAAGAAGTAAATTACATTTTCAGAAATACGGAATGCTGCGCAGTCATCACCCTTAGACGCAATCATATTATACTCGTTGCCTTCATAGCCAACTCCGTTAGGATTAACAACTGCTTCAATCGTAAACGGTTTCGTGCCTCCGATAATATTGTTAAAGATTTCATTCGCACCTTCGCCCGTCACGTCTGCATAACCTTCCAGAGCGCTGCTGTCGCCTCTCTGTGCCAGCTTTGCAGTTCCGTTTACGGCAAGTCCCAGCCCACTTCCGCTCTTATCCTCTACATTTGTAACAGCTTCCAGTTTCTTTGCCAATGCCAGTGCTTCCCCCACCTTCTCGCAGCGCGCTTCTGTCACCTGCGCCCTGGCGGTTTCAGAAAGTCCTTCGCACATTGCCGCGATATCCTCAAATTCCGAAATCTGATCCGCACTAATTCTGTCAGCAGTAATAGCATCAATCCGCTCGATTAGCGATGTCAGGCTGTCTTTTGTCCGGTATGCCCGTGTGACATCCATAGCACTGTCTGTAGTGGTATACGGAATCATCGTGTACTCATAAGTATACTCCCTGTCGTTTGGAAGTGTATACGCAGCCAGTGTATCCGCACCACAGCTCGCATTCCCTGTCCCCTGAGAACGGTAGTTGACTGTCAGGAATGTCTCTGCCTGAGGCGTCAGCTCATAAGGATGCCGTGCCTGCGTCAAATCATTCACGTCAAAGTGCAGGGCAGACGCCTCCACACCGTCCGTCGACGCGATTGCCATTGCCCCTGTCTTGGCTGGGTCTGTCACTGTAATATATTTCACTCCGGTTACAGTTCCGGTATCCTGGGTATCCAGGTATGGATAAAACATCTTAGAAACTGTAGTCCTGTTGATACCGATTGTCGCAAAATCTTCTCTGTCCCAGGTCGCCTCAACCGGCCCGTTTCCATACCACTCCACGTTTTCATATCCCTGCGGCAGCTTCATAATCGTACCGATACGGATGAATCTGTTACGGCTTCCAAAGTTATGGGCGGTCGCGTCCACGCTGGCTTTTACCGCCACTGCCCCGCTTCCGTCTACTGTATAAACCATTTTCTGTTTTATATCCGCATAATCCGGAGCCTGGAGCGTCACAGTAATTACTTTCTGTCCGTCCCGGTTGCTGGTAACTGTAAGATTCGATGCGCGAACGCCATTATTTATCGTCTGCAGACTGCCGCTATAGTTATTATTATCATTATTCATCGGCGCCCTCCAGTAATTGGGAACCGGGCCTTCCGCCATGATGACTTCATCCTTCCAGATATAATTCTGAATTGCGCCTGTCGCTTTGTCAATGCGGAAACTAAAGTCCTTACCGGAAACGGTAATCGCACTTTCGTCCGTCTCATCTACGTTAACTTCTGCGTCTACTGCTTTTTTTACACTTTCAACGACAGCCGGAATTTCAAACTGCTCATAGGCAACCTCATGCCCTGCTTTTGCCCAGAGAGTATCCTCTTTCAACTGAACGGACAGATTCAGGTAGTATTCTGCCCCAGCTTTTTTATTTTCCGGAAGTTTCTCAGCATACGGAACGGAAAGCTTTCCATTCTGCCTTCCTGCAACATCCGCTTCGGCCACCGTGCCGTTTCCAATCTCTTTACCGTCCTCCAGCAAAGACCATTTTACATCAAAATCGTTCAGATTCAGGAAATTATTCTCATTATAAACAGAAACCTCCTGAGCCATAATCTGTTTCGCCGTAGCCGTAAACCAGACGCTCTGATACTGATATTTTACCTCCCAAAGTTCCGGCTGGGGATCCCTGTCCGGAGAAACCAGTCCGTTTACACAGAAGGAACCGTCATTCGGCGATTCTCCGCTGTCGCCGCCATATCCATAGTACTGCCCCTTCGCCTCTTCTTTATAGAGATTTTTATGGGCAAAATTCTCTGAATAATAATCATAAGGCTGTCTGCTTGATAAAACCGCCTCACTGAAATCCGCCCACAGAAGCACGTCATCTGAGTCTGCCCCAATCGCAGGCGTCTTACTGTTCTGTGACGCCAGTTCGCTTTCTGTGAGCGCCTTTGTATACACACGTCCCAAAGAAATCTCGCCGTCAAAGTTTCTGCCATTGTCCGCGCAGCAGCCGATACCCAGGGCAACGCTGCTTGACGCCACTGTCGTATTGCCATTTCCAGACGCCAGCAATGTACCGTCACAGTAAATCTTAATAGCCCCCTGATCGTAAACAGCCGCAACCTGATGCCAGTTATTCAACCAGTCTGCCGGAAGGTCTGCCGCTACAGAATTCCAGTTATTATTATAATAAGCAAAGAATTCCAGCTGGCCGTTTGAGTTCGTCTTTAACGCAAACTGATGATCCCCCTTTGCCGCCAGTACCTGATCCCCTCTCTCAGTCGTAGGCTTGCAGACAACCTCAACCGTAAATGCCTTGCCGCTGCCGGACAAAGCCGTATTGTAGGAAGCCTCGTTAAACAGCGCATATCCTGTTGCACTCTTAGATGCCAGGGCTTTCTCATCCGTCACATCATAAATGTCTCTAATGACTGCCGTCCCGGCTGCCTGCTCCGCTTTCTCAGTTAAATCATAATTCTTCGGCAGCGTATCCAGGCTAATCAGCCTTGACTGATCCACCCAGTCCCAGACAAACGCGCCAATCATATTATCAGAGCTTCGGATAGCATCCCAGTATTCTTTCAGGTTCCCTACGGCATTCCCCATTGCATGGGCATATTCACAGAGCACATACGGCATATCCCGTCTTGCCCAGCCCTGTACCGTGCCAACATTCGGGTACATATTGCTTCCCATATCTGTACCGTTGGCATCATTAGAACTCTCCGAATGCACCGGCCTGGTGCTGTCATGCTCTTTAAAATACCAGATTAAATCATAGAACATGCCGTCCGCATATCCCGCGTCACTGGAATAATAGCTTTCATTTCCAGTAGACCATATCACCACTGCCGTGCGGTTTTTCAGCCGTTCAAATGTCGTGACGGTTCTGTCCATAGCAAGCTTTTTGAAATTCGTTTTCGGCGTCTCCTGATTCTGAAGCGCATGTGCTTCCAGATTCGTTTCCCCCATCATATACAACCCGTATTTATCACACAGATAATACAAATATTCATCATTGCTGTAATGTGATGTACGAATTGCGTTCAGGTTATACTGCTTCATAAGCTTAACGTCTTCTTCCTGCGTTTCCTCCGGCACATATTTTCCATAAACCGGATCGGTATCATGGCGGTTCGTGCCTTTGAGCAGGAGCTGCTTCCCATTAATCTTAATAGGCTCGTATGCAGAATCCTCTGTTGTCCTGTTTCCGCTCCCGTCTACTTCCGTGCGCACAAACTCGATTTCCCGGAATCCAAGCTGCTGGGAAACGCTTCCTAAATACGCATTTGTGGATGAATCATACAAAGACAGCACCAGTGTATACAAGTTCGGTGTCTCTGCCGACCAGAGTTTCGGCGCGTTTACTGTTTTCTGCGCAGTTTTCGTAGCTTTCCCGTCTGCATCGCCATTAGCAGCCGGAATCGTGCCCATGTCCAGTGTAATGCCGTTTACGAACACTTCTCCTTCCTCATCATACAGGCGCGCGTCCACCCGGTAACCACTCACTTCACTGGTCGAAGCATTTGCTACATCCACGCTCAGTCCAAGCGTTGCATTTTCATAATTTTCGTCCAAATCAGTCGTTACGGTATAGTCCTGGATATGTACCAAGGGCGCCGAATACAGATATACATCACGGAAAATACCTCCGTCATAATACATATCCTGATCCTCCATCCAGGTTCCGTCGCAGAACTTATGAACCTTCACCGCCAAAAGGTTTCCCTGTCCATTCTCAGTCAAATATTCTGTAATATCAAAGCTGTGGGGGCTGTAGCTGTCCTCGCTGTATCCCACCTCTTTGCCGTTCACATAGACATAATAAGCAGATTCCACTCCCTGGAAGGAAATATAAACCCGCCCTCCCGTCCTCTGCAGGCCGGGGTCTACGTCAAAACTTTTTCTGTACAGGCCCACCGGATTATAATTTACCGGCGCCTGCGGGCAGGACACATTGGAATCATATTTACTCTGCCACGGCATCTGGACATTCGTATAAATGGAAAAATCAAATCCCTGGCGCGTCCAGCTGCATGGAAGCTGCAGGTTTGACTTCCACTCATCCGCCGCATTCGGCGTATAATCTGTTGTATAAAATTCCTGATACTTCTCTCCCTGCGCCAGCGCCTGGTTCTGGAGAACCACCAGCGACCAGTCAGCCGCCCCCTCTCCAGTCAAATACTGCACATAATCAGAAACCGCCTTATTATAGTCTTTTGCTCCTGTAATTGCCTTGTCCACGGTATCGTAAACAACGCTTGTACTTGCAAACATACTCGCTTCTTCCCGGTTAATTTCATATACATCCGCACCTTTGACAGTCGCGCCGTCCACCTCATACTCCGTGCCGGTCCACTCCTTATGGGTAAACTTCTGTGCCTCAGTATTGCCGCTTACTTTGGATGTCAACTGGGGAATCCCTGCCCCGCTGCTCCACGGTTCCTGATACGTACTGTCAACATTTTCTGTGTCGCTTGCCTTCGCTGTCTCTGCTGTCGGTGCTGTATAATATGCCGCCCCGGCAATCATGGAAAGCGAAAGCGTCAGCGATAAGACTTTTTTCCACTTCATATTTTTGCTCCTTTCCTATACGCTTTCTACGCCTTATCACTGCTATTATACTCCCATATTTTTTATGTGTATATTATAGAAATCTCCTAAAATTTTACTTTTTATTTGTACAAATTCTACAACTGTAAAAATCCCGCCATCACACGATAGCGGGATCTTCCTGGCTCTTACATTTTACATTTCAATTTCAAATTTATCCGCGAAATATGCCTCCAGCTCGTCAATCTTTACTCGAACCTGTTCCATAGAATCACGGTCGCGGACTGTCACCGCTCCGTCTGTCTCAGAATCAAAGTCATAGGTGACACAGAACGGCGTACCAATCTCATCCTGCCTTCTATAACGTTTTCCGATATTTCCCCTGTCGTCAAACTCACAGTTCCATTTTTTCGCCAGCTTCGCAAACACCTTTTCTGCACCCTCATTCAGCTTCTTTGAAAGCGGGAGCACACCGATTTTCACCGGAGCCAGAGCCGGGTGGAAATGAAGAACCGTACGCATATCCGGCTTCTCTTCTGTGCCGATATTCTCTTCATCATATGCACTGCACAAGAATGCCAGTACTACCCTGTCAGCGCCCAGAGACGGCTCAATCACATATGGGATATATTTTTCTTTCTTCTCATCATCAAAATAAGACATATCCTGGTTAGAAGTATTCTGATGCTGGGTCAAATCATAGTCTGTCCTATCTGCAATTCCCCAAAGTTCTCCCCATCCGAATGGGAAAAGGAATTCCAAATCTGTGGTAGCTTTACTATAGAAACACAGCTCTTCCGGTGAATGGTCGCGCGCACGCATCTCATCCTCTTTCATTCCCAGCGCTTTCAGCCAGTCAATACAGTATTTCTTCCAGTATGAGAACCATTCCAAATCCGTTCCCGGTTCACAGAAGAACTCCAGCTCCATCTGCTCAAACTCCCTGGTACGGAATGTAAAGTTACCCGGAGTAATCTCATTTCGGAAAGATTTTCCAATCTGCCCAATTCCAAACGGAATCTTCTTCCTGGATGTCCTCTGCACATTTTTAAAGTTCACGAAAATTCCCTGTGCTGTCTCCGGACGGAGATATACCGTATTTTTCGCATCCTCGGTAACGCCCTGGAACGTCTTGAACATCAGGTTAAACTGACGGATATCCGTAAAATTATGCTTTCCGCATGTCGGGCATGGAATCTCATGCTCGTCAATAAATGCTTTCATCTGTTCCTGGCTCCATGCATCCACGGACTCTTCCAATACAATGCCTTTCTCCTCACAGAAATCTTCAATCAGCTTATCTGCGCGGAAACGCTCGTGACACTCTTTACAGTCCATCAGCGGGTCAGAAAATCCTCCCAGATGCCCGGATGCCACCCAGGTCTGCGGATTCATCAAAATCGCACAGTCCACGCCTACATTATAGGGATTCTCTGTCACAAATTTTTTCCACCACGCCTGCTTTACGTTATTTTTCAGTTCCACACCCAGGTTTCCATAGTCCCAGGTATTTGCCAATCCTCCGTAAATGTCAGAACCGGGATACACAAACCCTCTGGACTTTGCCAGCGCTACGATTTTCTCCATTGTCTTTTCCATGATACACTCCTCACCTTTTCTTATTTATAGTTATTCCAAAGGACACGCCGCCGATGCACGGCCGCCTGCCTTCCTATTCATAAATAATGTATGCCAATGCTGTCTTTTCTTCTCCTTCTGTGTCAGACTCTACCACCGGCGTGATTTCCTGTACATCGCCTTCTGTCTCGGCGGTACTCTCGCTTGCCGGCTCTGTTTCTGTCTCGTTCTCCGTCCCGGTTCCTGCCATTCTCGCAGACTTTTTTCCGGTAACCTCTACATTGCTGCTCACATAAAGGATTTCCCCCGGAACTTCTACTGCCATCGGCTCAGAAAATACAACCATCGGGTGGTTGGCTCCCGCGAAAATCTCTTCCCGCTTTATCTCTCCTTCCACCGCTTCGCCTTTCTCCACCTGGCAAAACGTAGTCTCAAACCGATAACCGCCATTGTTGTAGCCGTCTGTAATGTCTCCCACATAAAAATCTACGTTATTAAACGCAGCATAATCCTTGTAGGAAGCATACTCCATAAACAGCTTTACATCTTTCTCTTCCCCAATCTCAAACTCTTCTACCGTAATGGTATCCTCTCCGGCGCCGGCGTTGTATTCTGCAACGCTCTCTTCCACGCTGGCTTTCAATTCTTCTCCATCGTAATAGCTCTGATCCAGTGTGTCAATCACCGCCGCCGTCACCGTGCCTTCCTTCCCCACAGACACAGCCGTTTCCTTCGGTGAAAACTTACTGCAGCCCGTCAGCACACAGAGTGCCAGGACTGCCAAAATCAATCCCTTCGTATTCTTCATTTATACCCTCCGAATAAAATTGTAGCAAACCTTATTATATAATCTAACTCTCCGATTTTCAACTAATAATTCAGGATACTCTGTAAAATCTCAAGTGACCTGAATGGCTTTTCTATATATTTCTTTCGAAAACGCTCTGTCACAGCCTGAAGTTCCCGCAATACTTCCGGCGTGACTGCAAACGTATAAAGCTTCTGCAGCGGCGATGAAATCACATACTGCAGTGCATATATAGCAGACTCACGCAGCGGCATACCTTCCTGATAATGAGAGGCGCAGGCACGGCATACCAGTCCGTCACGCTTAGGTACAAACATACACAATCCCTGCTCTCTTCCGCATTCAACACACTGAAACGTCTGAGGATATTCACCATTCACCATCATCGCCCGCAGCTCAAACACCGTGCGCACCAGTTCTTTCTCCAAATGAGGGTTCTGCAGCGCCCGCAGCGACAGATACAAAAGCTTCAGCAGCTCCGCATCATCATTATTTTCCCTGGCATAATAGTCTGCAAATTCCATAAAATAAAATCCATAATATGCGCCTTCAAAGTCTTCGGCCAGTTCCCTAAAATAATTCTTCACGTCTGCCTGTACCATCGTATACGCATTCCGCCCCTCATAAAAAGAAAATTCACCAAAACAAAACGGGTTCGCCGCCGCCAAAAGACTGCCATTCGGTTTCCGTGCCCCTCTGGCAAACGCGGTAATCTTTCCCCTCTCTTTTGTCAGCACCACCACCCGTTTGTCATATTCACCTATGGGAACCGCAGACAATACCATTCCCGTCAGCTTGAGCTGCTCCCTCATTATACTTCTTTCCTGTCATACCCAAAATTTTTCATAAGAAAATCACTGTCCCGCCAGTCCTTTTTCACCTTAACCCAGACTTGGAGATTCACTTTCATCTCCAGCATTGTTTCCATCTCATACCGGGCCGCTGCGCCGATTTTTTTCAGCATCGCGCCTCCCTTTCCGATAATGATGCCCTTATGGGAATCCTTCTCACAGATAATCGTAGCTTCAATATCCACAATACCGCCTTTTTTCCGCTCCTTCATCTTGTCAACAGAAACTGCAATCCCATGAGGAATCTCTTCCTTCAGGCAGCGCAGCGCTTTCTCGCGGATAAGCTCTGCCGCAATCTGCCGCTGAGGCTGGTCTGTTACCGTATCTTCATCATAAAACATCGGGCCGTAAGGCAGATACTTAAATACAGTATCAATAATATCCTGAGTGTTCGTCCCTTTCAATGCCGATACCGGAATAATTTCAGCAAAATCATAAATTTTCCGGTATTCGTCAATAAAAAGCAAGATTTCCTCTCTCTTTACCGTATCTATTTTATTAATCACCAAAATAACCGGCGTAGATGTTTTTGTAAGCTGTTCTGCAATATGCCTTTCTCCTGCACCGATAAACGTCGACGGCTCTACAAGCCAAAGCACCACATCTACCTCGCTCACAGTCCGTTCCGCCACATTTACCATGTATTCTCCCAGCTTATTTTTTGCCTTGTGGATTCCCGGCGTATCCAGGAAAATAATCTGCCCCTGTTCACAAGTATACACCGTCTGTATCCGATTCCGCGTCGTCTGCGGCTTATTCGATGTAATCGCGATTTTTTGCCCAATCAAATGATTCATCAGTGTAGACTTTCCTACATTTGGCCTTCCTATCAGCGTGACAAACCCTGATTTACAGCTTCTCTCATCCATGCTTTCCTCCTCTATCCCACAAAAGGAACCAGTGCTTTAAACAAATCCTTATCATTTTCCAGTTTTTCCTCATTTCCAATTACGCAGATTGCCCCCTGCGCCAAAACCGCAGCTAACAGATCAGCCAGTCCGCGGATAGCTTCCTGATCTGCTCCGAGCACCTGCTCCCGCTCTTTCTGAAAATCTTCCTCTGTGCGTCCAGACATATAGGCATACAGCGAACGGTTTCCCTTGGTTGCCGGAGTGAGCGGCACGTCCATATCGCTAATCGTACCGATAATATATTTCGTCATTTCACGCTCTGTCACCGTAAAATTCCTTACAGCTTCCACAGCTCCCTCAAACACCATATTGGTCTGCCTCAGATTCGGATCGCGGTAGGAAGTAAAATAGCTGTCCCCCATATAACTAAATCCGCTCATACACCCATAAGCGCCGCCTTTCACACGTACATTTTCCCAAAGATATCCATAGCCCATAATGACCTTCAGGACACGCAGCGCGCCTGTGTAAGAAAATCCTGCCATACGGTAATTTCCCGCTCTCGCCACAAACTGTATTTCTGCTGAATTCTGGAAGCCCTCATTTTTCAATCCAACAGCTTTTATTTGCTCCTGTACGGGAAGCTTACCTTCCGGCAGCTTTTCTTTTAGTTCTTTCACATACCCACAGACCGCCTCAAACCCTTCAACGTCAGCAGTGCAGCTTACCATCAAAGTATCCTTTCGAAACAGGGAAGAAACAAGCTCCTTCAATATGGCAATCAGCCCGGCTTTTCGTTCTTCAAAATGCTCCTCAATGTCCTCCACCAGCTTGTAGAACGTGATTCCCCCTAATGCCTCGTTATACGCTCCGACATTGGAAAAATACGACATGGCATGCAATACCGCCGTGGTATGGCCGCTGGAATTCAATACCATCTGAAGCCTGGATTTGAGCTGCGCAATAATTTCATAAAGACGCTTTTCATTGTCCAGGTTCGAAGTAAAAAGTATCTCCTCCACCATCTTTTTCACAAATCCCAGTTCTCCATAAAGCGTCTTTGCCTGTATGACCAATGCCGTCCGGTAATTCTCAGGCTCTTTCCAGTTTGGAAATACATCCAGCGACGCATAGATTCCTCCCGTCCGCATATTAATTTCATTAAACAGCTCCCCATAAGAGTAGTTCTCCGTATCAATCAGACCCAAAGTTGCTTTCAAAATTCCCAGATAGGGCTGGTATTCCTTCTTCACATATTTCGTGTCAAACAGCAGGTTTACATATGCAATACCATTCGTAAAAAGATTATGGTGGAGCAACAGTGTCTCTTCTATATAATGTTCCTGATTATACAAAGGCTGTGCTTCCCGCTTCAAATCAGACAGCGAAAGCATCGGCAGCGTTCTAAGCTGTTCTTCTGTATCCGGCGTTTCCTGAAATTCCTGAAGCTTCTTCGTCTTTTCCACCAGATCCTGAATTTCTTCCCTGCTCAGGGACGCCTTATAGTCCGCCAGTTTTTTTCTGCTTTTCTCCTCTTTCTTTGCTGTCATCCCTTTCTCTGGTTCGAGAATAACAAGGGAAACATGCGGATTCTCCAAAATATATTCCCGAATCAGTTCTTCAAAATATCCTGTTCCCACCTGCTGTTTCAGATAATCAAATATCGATATCTGAAACAGATAATCAAAAGGCTTCTCATCATCATAAAGCCAGGAATCCAGCAGATTAATTCCATACATCAATCCTTTCGGGAACGTTCCATAATCAGCTTCCCGAAAACGAAATTCCATGTAATTAATTCCCGCCCGGAGAGCTTTTTCATCCAGACCCTCAGCCACGGTTCTTTCGAGTTCCTCCCGGATAATCCTCATAAACGTCTCTTTCTGTTCCGGATTCGAATTCTTTACAATCACAGAAAACACCGGCTGATAAATACCGCAGTCATAAGTGCCCATAACGTCCTTTCCAACCTTCGCATCCAGGAGAACCTGCTTTAAATGCGCCCCCGGCGCGGAAAGCAGTGCATACTCCAGGACAGCAAAAGCATTGGACAGCTTCGCGTCAAGGCTGGTGCCTATCGAAGCATTAAATGAAAAATACGTATTATCCTCTGTAGAATCCGTACTGGACACAGAGTAATGTTTCCTCACCTCGCGCATCTTCTCAAATGCAGGCTGTCGGACAATCTCTGAACCAACCTCCATCGCGTCATATTTGCTGAGATATTCCTTATCCAGCCACCCCAGCCGTTCTTCCACATCCATATCTCCATAAAGATAGATATAACTATTTGACGGGTGATAATACTTCCCATGAAATCCCAGAAACTCAGAGAATTTCAAATCCGGAATATATTCCGGGTCTCCCCCCGACTCATTGCTATACGTGTTATCCGGATAAAGCGAATTCTGAACCTCCCTGTCCAGCATGTCCTCCGGAGAAGAAAATACCCCCTTCATCTCATTGTACACCACACCGTTATATGTCAATTCGTCCTCCGGGCTTTCCAGCTGATAGCTCCAGCCTTCCTGCCGGAAAATTTCTTCTTTCTCATATATATTCGGATAAAATACCGCGTCCATATATACATCCATCAGATTTTTAAAGTCTGCATCATTACAGCTCGCCACCGGATACAGAGTCTTATCCGGATAGGTCATGGCATTTAAAAATGTATTCATAGAACCTTTCGCCATTTCCACAAAAGGATCCTTTGACGGAAACTTCCTGCTCCCGCAGAGCACACTGTGCTCCAGAATATGAGCCACCCCGGTGCTGTCCGGCACCGGAGTACGGAACCCTATATAAAACACTTTATTTTCATCATCATTTGACAGTACACAGATACGCGCACCGCTCTTTTTATGTCGGAAAAGATATCCATCTGAATGGACATCATCTATTCTTTCCTGCTTTAACTGTTCATAACCTGAAATTTCCATGTAAAACCTCCGTACTCTTTTTTCTGAATCGTTACCGAAAGTATAGCATTTATTCATGAAAGATGCAAACCTGTTCGTTTCTCCTCTATGGCACTCATTTTATTACACACAGCTTTGTCTCTCTAATGACTTCTTTTACTTTCTTCCCTATCTGAGGATACACACTGACTTTAACTGTATATTCCCCTGCCGGAACATATCCAGACGTTTTGAGCTTTGCAGTATTCTTTTTTGAAGGCTTTCCGTCCCACTCAAATGTATAAGTCTTTGAACCGCTTTCTCCATAACTCTTTTTATACACTACTTTTCCTTTTTCATCCAAAATCCGCAGGATGGTCTTTACAGGCACATCCGTTTTAATAAATGCCTTCAGTTTCACACTGTTCCTCTTTCCAGGCTTAAACGCGCTTCCCTTACGTGGAACAGCCGTCTTCAGATATTGTATTTTAGGCTCCACGTATTTCTGCACGGTAAACATCCATGCGCGCCTTTTCCCATCCACTGTATAAGTAAACAGGTTGCCCTGAGGTTTGTCCCCCGGCTTCATTTTTACAGATGCGAAATGAAAATTTCCATATCTCCCGCTAGTATTCTTCCTCACGGAAAATGTCACGCTCTTTGATTTTTCACTGACATAAATGACTGACTGATTTGCGTAATACGAAGTATATCCATAAGGCGTTTTTCCATATTTCATTTCAATTACCTGTGTTGTCCGCCCATCTTTCACTACAATATCAAACAGACGCTGTGCCGCTTCCGCTTTTGCCTGCGGCACAAGAATTACCATACACAAAAATACCGACGCCAATATCCATCGCCTAAATTTTCTCATATAGCGCTCCTTCTCAATTCTTTAAAACAGGGGGGATGCTGCAAATGCAACATCCCCCGCCAAAAATTTTTATATTCTACAAAACTCTTTTACTCCTCGCTGCCATACAGAGTAATCAACTTATTCAGATATGCATATCTTTCCTTCGCTTCACTCTCATTCTTCGCAAAGAGCCTCTTAGCCTTTTCAGGATTTGAGCGCATCAGGGAGTTATAACGAACTTCTCCGTTCAGGAACTCCTGATAATCTCCTTCCGGAGCCTTGCTGTCTAAGGTAAATGCCGGTTTTCCTTCTGCCTTCAATGCAGGATTGAAGCGGAAGTTATGCCAGTAACCACACTTAACAGCCAGCTCTTCCTCGGTCTGAGCCTTGCTCATTCCTTTCTTAATACCATGATTAATACATGGTGCATATGCGATAATCAATGATGGACCCGGATATGCCTCTGCCTCTGCAATTGCTTTTACAGTCTGGTTGAAATCAGCACCCATAGAAATCTGTGCTACATATACATAACCATAGCTCATTGCAATGCTTGCCATGTCTTTCTTCTTCACTTCTTTACCGCCTGCTGCGAACTGTGCCACTGCACCTGTCGGTGTAGACTTAGAGGACTGTCCGCCTGTATTGGAGTAAACCTCGGTATCAAATACCATAACATTGATATCCTGTCCGCTTGCCAGTACGTGGTCAACACCGCCGAAACCGATATCATATGCCCAGCCGTCGCCGCCGAATACCCACTGTGACTTCTTAGCCAGGAAGTCTTTATCTTTCAGGATTGCCTGCGCTTTTTCACATCCGCATGCTTCTAATGCAGCTACCAGCTTGTCCGTAGCCGGCCCGTTCAAAATACCGGATGAGAACGTATCCAGCCATTCCTGTCCTGCTGCTTTTACAGCTTCATTCTCACCGTTTGCTACAACATCTTCCACTTTCGCTTTCAGACCGTCCCTCAATGCCTTCTGAGCCAGCAGCATACCATATCCGAACTCTGCGTTATCCTCAAAGAGTGAGTTGCCCCATGCAGGACCCTGGCCTTTTGCATTTACCGTGTACGGTGTAGACGGTGAGGAGTTGCCCCAGATAGAAGAACAGCCCGTAGCATTTGCAATATACATTCTATCGCCAAACAGCTGAGTGATCAGTTTTGCATACGGTGTCTCACCGCAGCCTGCACACGCGCCTGAGAACTCAAGCAGCGGCTGTTTAAACTGGCTTCCCTTAACGGTATTCTCTTTAAATTTCTCAACAACGTCAGCCTTTGCCGGCAGTTCTACTCCATAATCGAAATACTTCTGCAGACCTGCATTTGCTTCCATATTCTCCATAGCCAGAGCTTTCGCACCCTTCTTGCCCGGACATACATTTGCACAAGAACCACATCCGGTACAATCATATGCAGACATAACGATTGCGAACTTGTAGTTCGGCATACCTGTCATCGGCAGAGTCTTCATTCCCTCCGGTGCCGCAGCTGCCTCTTCCTCTGTCAGCGCAACCGGACGGATAACTGCGTGAGGACATACATATGCACAGCGGTTACACTGAATACAATTCTCCGGCTGCCATACAGGAACATCTACTGCGATGCCGCGTTTCTCATAGGCAGAAGAACCTGACGGTGTCGTTCCATCCACATAATCTTTAAATGCGGATACCGGAAGCGTATTTCCTTCCTGCGCATTTACTTTGCTCTGGATATTATTTACAAAATCAACAACATCTTTCCTGCCGCCTTCTGCGTGGGTCATAACCAGGCCCTCGTCTGCCGCGTCTTTCCAGCTTTCCGGAACCGCTACTTCCACAACCTGTTTTGCACCTGCATCAATAGCGTCATAATTCATCTGTACGATCGCATCACCTTTTCTTCCGTAAGTTGCTTTCGCTGCCGCTTTCATCAGCTCGATTGCCTGCTCCTCCGGAATGATGTTTGCAAGTTTAAAGAATGCTGACTGGAGAACCGTATTGATACGTCCGCCAAGCCCGATTTCTTTACCAATCTTAATACCGTCAATCACATAGAACTTAATGCCGTGATTTGCAATAAAGCTCTTCACCTGGCCTGGAAGATGTTTCTCAAGGCCTTCTGCATCCCACGGGCAGTTCAGCAGGAATGTACCTCCGTCTACCAGTTCCTGAACCATGTTATATTTATTAATATAGGACGGATTATGGCATGCCACAAAGTTTGCCTGCTTAATCAGGTAAGTAGACTTAATCGGGCTCTTACCGAAACGCAGGTGAGACATAGTAACGCCGCCTGATTTCTTGGAATCATAGTCAAAGTATGCCTGTGCATACATATCTGTATTATCACCGATAATCTTGATAGAGTTCTTGTTCGCGCCTACCGTACCGTCTGCTCCCAGACCCCAGAACTTACAGTTAATGGTTCCTTCCGGCGTCGTAACAAGCGGCGCGCCGCACTCCAGTGAGAGATGTGTCACATCGTCCTCAATACCGATAGTAAACTTCTGTTTCTCTGTATTGTGGTATACAGCTACGATCTGCGCCGGAGTCGTATCCTTGGATCCTAAACCATAACGTCCTGTAAACACTGGCACCGCATCAAACTTCGTTCCCTTGAGCGCTGCCACAACATCCAGATACAGCGGTTCGCCAAGCGCTCCCGGCTCTTTCGTTCTGTCTAATACGCTAATCCGCTTAACGCTCTCAGGAATTGCGGCAACCAGGGCTTCTGCAGAAAATGGCCTGTAAAGACGAACCTTCACAACACCAACCTTCTCGCCTGCTGCCGTCAAGTAGTCAATCGTCTCATCAATAGTATCGCATACAGACCCCATTGCAATAATCACATGCTCTGCGTCTGCTGCACCATAGTAGTTGAATAATTTGTAATCTGTACCAATCTTCTCATTTACCTTGTCCATATATTTCTGGACAACTGCCGGAAGCGCATCATAGTATGGATTACATGCTTCCCTTGCCTGGAAGAAAATATCCGGGTTCTGTGCGGAACCTCTCTGGCACGGATGATTCGGGTTCAGTGCATTTCTTCTGAATGCATCAATGGCATCCATATTTACCATTTCCTTCAGGTCTTCATAATCCCATGTCTCGATTTTTTGAATCTCATGAGAAGTACGGAATCCGTCAAAGAAATTAATAAACGGAATACGCCCTTCGATTGCAGCCATATGAGCGACAGCCGTCAAATCCATAACCTCCTGGACGCTGGACTCACAGAGCATCGCGCATCCGGTCTGACGGCATGCATAAACATCGGAGTGGTCGCCAAAGATCGATAATGCATGGCTTGCCAGTGCACGCGCGGAAACATTGAACACACCTGGAAGCTGCTCACCTGCAATTTTGTACAGGTTCGGAATCATCAGCAGCAGACCCTGGGACGCTGTGTATGTGGTCGTCAGCGCACCTGCTGCCAGAGATCCGTGTACCGTACCTGCCGCACCTGCCTCAGACTGCATTTCCGTTACCTGAACTTCCTGTCCGAAGATATTTTTCCTTCCCTGGGTAGCCCATTCGTCAGTAGCTTCAGCCATAACAGATGACGGGGTGATTGGGTAAATAGCTGCTACATCCGTAAACGCATAAGATGCATGAGCCGCAGCATGGTTACCATCCATGGTTTTCATTTTTCTTGCCATTTTTGCTTTTCCTCCTTATTTTTTGGACTCGCATAGAATCCTTTCATACATATTTCCTATGTTTTGCCATATGTGTTAATCATAGCACAAAACACTGGAAATGTCCATTTCCCTTCATGCGGAAAATGGACATTTCTTTGTTTTTTTCACCATACAAAATATTAAACTTCGTGACTTTTCACAAAACATATCGCTGCCCTCTGCAGCCATGCCGCAAAAGACCTCCTTTAAATATACATGTTCTTTAGGCCTCTCCGGTATTTTTCCCAGGAGCACAACCCCCTTTCCCGCCATTCACAGTCTTGGCAGGACTCTAAAAAGACTGTTTCCGTCACCGCATTCTCTGCTCTTTGAAGCAGTAATCGAAAAGTAAAGCATTCTCCTTCCAATCCCAGAGATTCATACAGCCGCCTGTCCTTTTCCCTGACTCTGTCCCCTGACTCCCGGCAAAATTTCCCGTCTTTCAGATTTGGGCATCTCTCACATATCATATCCGGGGCGCACACCAGTGAAATCTTCTCGTCTGCATGTGCCTTGAGATATTCTATCTGCGCTTCCATATTTCTGCTGAAGCTATCGCTATACCCATATCCCTGAAACAGCGGAATGCACAGCAGATGATGTACTCTAAGCTTTCTTTGCATAAGTCAATATGTTTGCCGCATTCAAAGCCTTTCGCAGAATTTCCCCTATTACAAATGCCAGCGCTACAGAAACAATGCCTTTAAGCAGAAAAGGAACTGATACAAGAACTGCCGATTCCACAAAAGACACCTGTGTCAGCACCATAAACTGCAAAACGCCCAGGACATGGCAGACTGCCAGGCCCGCAAGTCCACAGATTCCTCTAATTCCTTTGTTCTTCTGAGCCGCTCCCAGCCCGCACAGCAGCGCCATGAAAATAAACCCAAAAATAAAACCGCCTGTTTTTCCCAGCAAAACCCCCAGTCCGCCGCTCATTCCTGAAAATACCGGAACCCCCGCCGCACCCAGAAGCAGATAAACAAGCGCTGATAATGCGCCCAGCTTCCACCCCAGCACTGCGCCTGCCAAAGCTACTGCAAACGTCTGCAGTGTCATGGGCACACCTGACGGCATAGGAATCGCAATCTGAGACATGACTGCCAGCACCGCTGCAAACATTCCCACCAGAATAATCGATTTTGTTGACAATTGTTTTTTACCTTCCATAGTATCTCTCCTCGCACATCCTTCGAATTGTCAACTCTCATTATCTTCCGGTTGACTATTGTCATTATAGTAGATCCCCTCTCTATTGTCAACCAAATTATCTCTATAGTTAACACTATATTTCTAACGAAACGCTGCTGCTCCACATTCAAGTTCTCATTTAACGGAAAGTTACTTACTCCAGGCCACTCCCTATTTCACTGTTACCGCTATCCTGGCTTTTTTCCCATTAAAGCTGCGGGCAGTGATTATTGTTTTTCCTTTTTTCAAAGCCCTGATTTTCCCATCCGCCCCTACTGCCGCCACTTTTTTTCTGCTGCTGGTAAAGGTAATTTTGTAGCTGCCGGACTTTGCCGGAAATCTAACTTTTATCCTGCTGCTCTCTCCGGCTTTCAGAGTTTTTTTCCTAGCTGAAAACATAATTTTAGCAGGCGCCTTTTTCACACGGATACTCAAATTAGCGGACGTTCCTTTTGCAGTACGCACAGTAATCACCGCACGTCCCACTTTTTTCGCCTTGACTTTCCCCTGTGCATCCACTGACGCTATCCTGGGATTAGAGGAAATATACGACACTTTACTTCCTTGTGGGCGAACGGCAGGTATCAGCAGAACTTTTTCCTTCTTCCCCATAGTAATGCTCTTTACTGCTTTTTTCCCTATCTTTATACTTACCGTTTCCGGCTTGGTATCTTGTTTCGTTTCTTCCTTCTTTGTTTCTGTCGTGCCTGGCGCCTCTGAAGGTCTTTCCTGGTCTGTTTCCGTCATTTTTTCCGTTTCCGATTTCGATGGTTCTTGTGGATTTGACGGAGCCCCGGGTTCTGTCTCTTCTGGAACCGGCGCTTTCACATATACTGCTGCCCTTCTGGAACCCTCCACTGCACCCGCAGCGTTCACCACTGCATAATACATACCTTCCTCCACCGGCTGTCCGGCCGAATTTTTTCCATCCCAATAAAAATTACGATAGCAATTTCCTCTTTCGAGTACATTTCCATGTCCTATCGCCTGGTAGTCTGTAGGCACAACCTGCATCAACATATTTTTTCCCAAAATCTTTACAGGCTCACTTCCCTGCTCCGCATAGTCTGCTTCACTGTATATATAGCAGCTCAGATAAGGCGTCGCTTCATCCGGGTCTTCCGTAATGCCGAAATCCGCCCGGATGACCAGTTCATTTCCACCTCCTGAGGTGAAAATCCCGACGCCTTCTGGTTCCCCTTCCTTATAATGGCTGCCTGAAAATATCAACCGAAAATTTTCCTCCAGACCACTGCCTGACGTTCCCTCCAGCACAAAGGGCAAAAGATAACGAAGTTCCTGGCCCGGCAGCCGTACAGCTGCATAATACTTCCCCTCATCCAAACTATCCGCCGGAATATGTACAACATATTCCTTCCCCAACTGTCCTTCACATGCAATCTGCCCTTCTGCCGCTTTCCAGACGCCATCCCCCTCTTTTGGTGTCTCTGCTGCCCGCAGCGCCTGCATAGCCCAGGCTCCCAGATCTTCCGTATCCCCCTGATAAACCGCATATTCCGCCAGCACTCCCTGTTTCATATGGCCAAACAGTTTTACGATCGCATTGCCTGCAGAATCCTTAGCAGGAACAATATTTCCAAAAGCTGCGCCGGGTGTAAGCCCTTCTCCCACGGGGAGAAAGCTCCTGCTGTCATTCGCCGGATAACACCTTACATGATTCGCTGTATAATGATACGTATTCTCTATGTATCTTGTAATCTCTTCCAATGATATTTCCCCATCCAGATTATAATCTGCAGATGCCGTATCTAAACCATATCCTGTCTCTTTCCCAACCCTCGCCGGATTCACACCGCACCCGTAGGAAAGCGTTGCAGTAAACAGCCCTGTCTCAACAGCTTCTTCCTCCAGCGTCTCATTACTTTCACTGATTTTCTGCTGCCAGCAAAGCTCTTCTTCCCCCGCCGCCATCAAAAGCTGAAACCCTGAACTTGTCAGCGCTGAGCGCGCACGAGTCCCGCAGTCTGAAACCGCCTCCTGAAATGCATCCACAAAATCTTCTGCAAATCCTTCTGATACGGACGTCTCCTGCACATTCCGGCTCACCATCCCCCCGGAATAGCAGCAATCCATCACCAGTATATTTCTTCCCTTAACTCCCTCAAAAGCCGCT
Organism: Hominisplanchenecus murintestinalis; assembly: GCF_943193015.1. NCBI lineage: Bacteria > Bacillati > Bacillota > Clostridia > Lachnospirales > Lachnospiraceae > Hominisplanchenecus > Hominisplanchenecus murintestinalis. The sequence continues at coordinate 6,344 of NZ_CALPCM010000010.1, read as the reverse complement.
GCCAAGTCCTTGGCAGTCATATATTGGCCTTTCGCCAAAAAAAGCGTTGACTCCTTCGCACCCCCGCTTCCTTTCTGCACCCCATGTCCTGAATAGTAGAAATAATTAATATCTCCATCCTCTGCGTCTTTAAACGTTTCATAAACAACCTTCTGTACACCTGCAACTGTATCTGCCCCCTCCTTTCTTTTCACCACTGTTTCTGCAAGCAATTCGCCGTATGCCTGCTCCAGAACACGTCTGAAATTCTCTCCGTCATTTTCCGGTGCAGGGCTTAAACTATTATATGAATCGTTATACTCCCCCCTGGTCACAAGCAATACACGTGCTTTTCCTGAAGCCCCCTGCGCATCCTTTCCAAAAACTATTGCCCCTAATAGCATTAGAAAAATCCCAACTCTTACTACCCTTTTCCTTATGTCCATCCCTCTGCTCCTCTACAAATAGTGATTCCACTATAACACACCCCTGTACTTTTTAACAACTTTCATCTTGAGCTTTTTTTACTTTCGTAGTATATTAGTTACTACACATGAGGTAAACAGTAACCTGATGTTACCGTTACTTCAGAAATAACGTCTGCATCCGGCAGACAGAAAATGGAGGCTTATTTTATGGCCAGAAAAGTAATTTTGTACATTTCAGTAAGTTTAGACGGATATATTGCCGACCAGTACGGTTCTGTCAGCCAGCTTGTAGGTAAATCCGAAGAATACAGCGGAGATTACGGATATGAAGAGTTCATCTCCGGAACAGATACCATTCTAATGGGAATGAATACTTATCGACAAATTACAGAAGAGCTTTCACCAGATACCTGGCCTTACCCGACTCTGAAAAGCTATGTCTTTACCCACAAGGAAATGGATGACCAAAGAGGCATCGCTTTCATACAGCGGCGCCCCGAAAAGTTTCTGGCAGAGTTGAAAGCACAGTCAGGCAAACATATCTGGGTCTGCGGCGGCTCCAATCTCGCCAATCAGCTTATAGCTGCCGGAATGATTGATGAATTCCATCTGCATATTATGCCGGTTGTACTGGGCGGCGGCATCCCGCTGTTTGACAGGGCGCACCCGAACTTGAGGCTCTGTATTGAAAATGTCAAAGAAACCAACGGTGTCATTGATATTACCTACAGCTGCTCGTAAACATAATTCCTGCCCCCGCATATGCCATACGAACAATCTTTTGCACCGCATATGCAGGGGCAGAATTCTTTCTATTTATCCGTTAACTCCCTTCCCCGGTAAGCCATTCTCTGCTCACAATATCTGAATCTGATATTTTTCCAGCCAATAATTAATCTGCAGAATATATGCAAGCATCTGAGGACCTGCCATCAGCTGCCCATACCAAGGCTTTCCATAATCCGATGGGCTGTCAAGAAACTTCCGAACCTTCTGTGTATCAAGAAGGCTGCGCACCGGAGCCTGCGGCTCTGAAATCACTTCTTTTAATTTTTCTCCCAACAGCTTTTCATACGCCGGATCGTAAGTCTTCGGATAAGGGCTCTTTTTCCGCCAAAGTACCTCTTCCGGCACCAGCCCCGCAGCAGCATGACGCAGCAGCGCCTTAGCGATCCCCCCATGACTTTTCATCTCCCACGGCACGTTCCATAAATATTCCACAATACGGTGATCTGCAAAAGGCACGCGGGCCTCCAGTCCCGAGTGCATACTGGTTCGGTCCATCCGATCTAACAGTGTCACCATAAACCATCTCAGATTCAGATAAGAAATCTCCCGCCTGCGTGCTTCTTCGGCAGATTCGCCAAAAAGCTGCGGCGTCTCTTTCACTGTGCGCTCATAGGCTGTATGCGCATACTCTTCCAATGGCAGTTCCCGAAGCATATCATCACTAAGCAGCTGTTTTCGCGGCTCCATACTTGGCGTCCACGGGAAATGCTCCCCTTCAAACGCCTCCCTGCTGTGGAACCAGGGATATCCGCCAAAAATTTCATCCGCACATTCCCCTGTAAGCGTTACTGTATTATACCCCTTCACCTGAGAACAGAAATATAGCATAGATGACTCTACATCTGCCATGCATGGTAAATCCCTGGCATCTACCGCCTTAAACAGATACTCATATTGCAAAATGTTACTGCATTCCAAAAAGCGGTGATTCGTCTGAGAGGATTCTATCATCTTTTCCACCCATGGGCGGTCTTCCCCCGGCTGAAATGCATTGGCGCGAAAATAGCGGCTATTGTCCTGGAAATCAAAGGAAAACGTATTCAGTACCTTCCCCTGGCGATGCAGCTCCCTGGCACAGATTGCCGTTACCAGGCTGCTGTCTATCCCTCCTGACAAAAACGTGCTGACAGGAATATCAGAAAGCATTTGCTTTTTTACGGAATCCTCCACCAGCCATGCTGTATGTGCTACCGTCTCATCAAAAGACTCCTCATGCAAATGACTTTCCAGTTTCCAATAAATAACCGATTGAATACCTTCCCGGCTGCAACACAGATATTCTCCGGGGAGCACCTCACGAACTCCCTGAAATACTCCTCTGCCGTAAGATTTTGCAGGACCCAGCGCAAATATTTCACACAAGCCATCCCTGTCAAGGATAGGCTTCACCCCCGGATAGGCAAACAGCCCTTTTATTTCAGAAGAAAATACCAACATCCCTTCTTTCATGGTATAAAACAACGGCTTTACGCCAAGCCTGTCACGGAAAAGAAAAAGTCTTTCTGTTCGGGAATCCCATATGGCAAACGCGAAAATCCCGTTGAGCTTTTTCACATATTCTTCTCCATAGCGGAGATATCCCTGAAGAATGACTTCCGTATCACTTTCCGTCTCAAATACAGCTCCCTCTGACAAAAGCTCCTCTTTCAGCTCCGGCATATTATAAATCTCACCATTGTATACAATCGTGCATTCCCCGCCATCCTTTCGACAGGTCATTGGCTGATGCCCTGTCACCAAATCAATGATTTTCAAACGGACGTGCGCAAGTCCGCAGCCCTGTTTCAAATAAACCCCCTCATCATCCGGTCCCCTATGTCTCTGGACGCGGTTCATCTCATCAAGTATGGGCAGCCATCTGTTCTTCTCATCTTCTAAAACAATTGAAGGGTTACAAAATCCTGCAATTCCGCACATGCAGTGTTCTCCTTTCTACTACAATCTCTTACAACATACAGGCAGCAGACCAGCCTGGCACACAGGTCGTCTGCTGCTTACGCGATTCAGCAGAGAATCGGCTGATATTGCCGTCCCTCTATAGCTGCCTCCACCGCCGGAAGCAGATATTCTGTATTAGCAATCATAGAATTCGGCTTCTTCTCTGGATTATCCTGTCCAAAAGGCACAAAATAAATGTGTTTGGCATTGAGCAGAAGACCGATATTTTTCATGTTCATACCTAGTGCGTCATTTGTAGAAATTGAAAGCACTAACGGCTTCTCATTCCTCAAATGTGCTTTTGCAGCCATCAGCACTGGTGAATCCGTAATGCCATTTGCCAGCTTTGCAATGGTATTCCCCGTACACGGCAGGATAATCAATACATCCAGAAGGCTTCCCGGGCCAATCGGTTCCGCCTGTGCAATCGTACGTATCGCTGATTTTCCGGTAATCCGCGCTGCTTCCTCCAGAAAATCATCTGCACGTCCAAATCGGCTGTCAATAGACTGTGCCGCATCTGAAAAAATGGTCGTAACTTCTGCCCCTTCATCTATCAGCTTCTGTAAATCCTGGAATGCTTTCCGATAGGTGCAGAAAGATCCTGTAAATGCCACACCGATTTTCTTTCTTTTTAATGACATAAATTTCCTCTCCTCAATATTCTAAATTATTTTTGTAAAAGCCCTGCCAAACTGTTATCTATTTTCCAATAAGATAACGCACAATTGCCTCTGCGGAAGATGCAGGCGCATATTTCCCAGGAAGCCCCGGCAACAGCCATGCAGAAATCCCCAATTCCTCCGCCGCTTCAAATTCTACTCCTCCCGGAGCCGACGCTATATCAAAAATACAAACCGCAGAATTCATATTTTCTATCATCCTGCGGTTCAAAATCATAGCTGGAACCGTATTAAAAATAAAATCATAATCCGGAAGCGCAGCCTCAAGTTCTCCAAATTCAAAAGCTTTATCTGCCAAAATAGCCGCCTCCGCCAATTGCGCAGGATTTCTGGCGCAAACCTGAACCTGGCAGTGCATGCCTTTCAAAAGCGCCGTCAGTGTCCGCGCGCATTTTCCATAGCCCAGCACCAGGCACCTGCTGCCATGAAGATTTCTCGGACTCTTCATTACGGCTTCTGCCACCGCTCCTTCTGCAGTAGCAATTGTGTTATAAACCGCAATTTCTTCCTGCTTCATAATATCAATCGCCTCTGCCCCTTTATCTGACACAGCATATGCAAACTCTTCCGAAATACATCCTGCGTAAAACTTCTGCCCTTCCTTAAGACAGTCCAAAAGCTCTGTCAGAGGAAAGGCGCCTTCACCACTTTTCTGGTTTAAATAAAGCCTGTCAACAGACAGCGGCACCGGGGCAAGAACCACACGTGCAGAGCAGACTGCCTCCCTAAGCTCCTGTTCCGGCAATCCCTCATCACCGCAGAGCAGCGCACAACACACCCTGTATCCCCGTTCTTTTAACATCCGGGCAGCATAAACCTGCCGCATATCCCCGCCAATAACAGCAAAATCACAGGATCCCGTATTCATATTCAATAGACACCTCCCACAAAACTTTACTGTCATCCATAATATATGCGGCATGGAAGCAGATTGCGCTACTCTACATCGGCTTTTGTTGTAAAACTGTTGTACCTTTTTATACTCTACGAAATTATCATTTTCCCCTCCATATTTTTCATGGTTTCCTTTGCTTTATCTAATGTCACATGATTATATATGTTCATTGTCACCCCTACATTGCTATGTCCCATAATCTCCTGAATCACCTTTACGTTCGTTTCATTTTCGCAGAATCTGGTGCAAAATGTATGCCGCATCACGTGGGCAGATAAATGTGGAAGAACAATAGGATGGCGTTTTTCCTCTTCCGCCGCTCGTTCTTCCAATTTATTGTATTTTCTGCATATCCGGTTGAGCATTGCATTTATTTCATTTGTCAGAAATACCTTGCCCGTTTCTTTTACAAACACAAAGCCGCTATAACCATCTATCATACATTCTTTGCTGCTTTGGCTCATGAAGCTGTGTTCCCTTTGCTTTAATAACTGCCAGCGGACATCTTCCATCATTGGAATTACTCTTTTACCACTTTCCGTTTTCGGTTTCGATATATGTAGTTTATATCCATCTCCATAATTATCATATCTCAAAGAATGTGTAACATAAATCAAGCCATCCTTAAAATCAAGATTTTCCCAAGTCAGTCCCAGACATTCCCCAATTCTCATTCCTGTCCCCAGAAGAGTCGTAAACAAGGGCAAATAATGGCGATACACTTTATCCTTTGATACAAAATTGACAAAACGCCTTTGTTCATCAATGGTCATGGCCCTCCTATTTGCCGCCTCTGTCTGCGGTATCCTGGCCATTGCATTTTTACATGGGTTTTTTCTTATTAGATCATCTTCTATTGCCATTTCAAAACATGGCTGCAACGCGGCATTAATTACACCTACTGTTCTGCTGGACAATCCCTTTTCCAACAAATGATTATAAAATCTCACAATATCACTGCTTCTTATATCAGAGATTGCCCTTTCCCCTATATCCGCACTTTTTATGTGATTTTTCCAATAACTCTTATAAAGCACTTCTGTACTCTTCCTTATTGTTTTATGATTCTCCAGGTACTTACGAAACAAAATATTCAGTGTTATCTTTTTAGACTCCCCTGTTCTTATTCCGTCTCTCAAATCTCTTATAATCATTTTTTCTTTTTCTCTTAACCCTGCTAAGGTTAAATCATAAATGCATTGCCTTTTGCCGACGGAATCCGTATACTGATATTGATATCTACCGTCTTTTCTCTGACTTTCTCCCACCCTTAAAATTCTGCCTTTGTTATCTGTTCGTCTTTTCATTGCCATGTTTCATCTCTCCTCTTTCAAAGTCACATATTCCACAACATCTACATACCAAACAGCTCCAGCCTTAACTTGCTGCGGAAATAAATATATGTTTTACAGTATCCATCCTATTATGCACCAAACTCAGACTTTGATGTATTTTTGTTGTAAAATACTCTGTATTTTTTACATAAAAGATTTTTAATCCCTTTTATTTTCAATATCTAGTGAAGATTTTCTTTATAATTTATACACAAAATAATACCTTAAGACTCCGGGTAGAGAGGATGATGACGAAGATGAAACAAAGGTAGTACTGAGCAATAACAACTTTACCGAA
>NZ_CALPCM010000009.1:0-104346 GCF_943193015.1 Hominisplanchenecus murintestinalis | reverse complement strand
TGGACTATTTGTCGTCAAACGGATGCTATCTGGAAACGCCCCGCTTTCCAGGATTGTCAGCCCGCCGCCCACATGAATGCCTGACAGGCTGCTGTCTACAAATGCATCCTGCCGGATTGTTGTGACGGAATCCGGAAGAATCATTGTCCCCGTCAGCTTGCCGCATCCCTTGAAAATTCCGACGCCAATCTCCGTCAGGCCCCGATTTAGCGTAATTTCCTCAAGTTCCGTACAATCCTGAAACGCATAGCCGCCGATTTTTCGCATGGAATCCGGCAACCGGATTTCTTTTATACTGGTACAATTGCAAAATATATTACTCCCCATTTCTGCGATCCCTTCACACAGCGTAACCTCTGTGATACCAGTACAATTATCAAACGCCCCTGTATCAATGCTGCAGCTCCCCGGAATCACAATTTTCTGCAAACCTGCGCATTTTCCAAATGCATAAACTCCAATGTATTTCAGCTCCCCGGGAAGCGTCAGGTCCGTCAAAAGCGGGCAGTTATAAAATGTCATCTGCTCAATGCGTGTTATGCCGTCTGGCAGATTGATGGATTCAAGCTTTTTACAGTTCCAGAAAGCACGCGTCCCCATTCCGGCAAGCGTATCCGGAAGCGTTATTCTTGTTATATCAGAACACCATTCAAATGCATTTTCTCCAATTGTTTTAACAGTATACTCATTTCCCTCCCATGCTATTGTCTCCGGAATGGTAACTTCTCCAGAAGGCCGTGTTCCTTCCCATGTGTCCAATTGGACATATTTGTTTTCATTATCTGTAACCGTATATGTATATCCATCTTTATTAAACGCCGCTTGCTCATACCTCTCATCATTTAGCAGGATATTTTTATGTCCAATGCCGGCCATACGAGCCGCTACTACCCTGCTGGTACATTTAACGGTAACCGACTGACTGTATTTTTCCTTCTCCGCATTGGTATCCCAAAACGCCCCATTATGGATAAATGTAATACTGTCCGGCAGTGTAACGCACAATTCTTCGCTGCAGTTACGTAACATCCATATGGGTATTTCCGTCACTCCTTCCGGTATCACGATCTCTCTCACGCCTGTACATCCGAAAAACGCTGAAGACCCAATCTTATTTACCGAAACCGGAATCTGAATCTCTGTCAATTGGGTACACTCTCTCAATGCTGCTTCCGGTATAGAAGTAACGCTTTCCGGTATATCAATTTGCGCAAGGCTCCTGCAGCCCCAAAGAAAATACCCCCCTCCTAAGGAAGCCATCCCTTCCGGTAATTGTATACTGGCCAGGTTTGCGTTGTAAGCAAACACCGAACTGCCATAAGCAATATTCGGATTTGAAATGACCACGCTGGATATCTGCGTTTCACGAAAAGCCTGATCCCCTATCCGAGATACAGAATCCGGTATTTCCAATTCTCCTTTTATCTGGGAACACCAGAAAGCGCTGTTCCCAATTTCCTTTAAGTTCGGAGGCAATGTTAATTCTGCCATCTGCAGAGTGCCACAGGCTCTAAACGCCTCCTGGCCAATGCTTTCAATCGTATCCGGAAACGTAACCTTCCCCAAATATTGATATGCAAACACAGAATCCCCAATTGAGGCTACCGTGTAATCCTTCCCGCCATATGTGACAGTTTCCGGGATTCTAATTTCTTCGTTCACCTGAATCTCATTTTTCCATTCCACAAGCTGCATTTTTCCCGGTTCAATTTCCTTATAGACAACGCCATCTATCTCCACGTTTTCTGTAAGCATCCCCCCCTCCGCATGTACTTCCAACGCTGTTCCATACGGCATATTTGACGCAAACAGACAGAATACAAGCGAAAAAACAGCGAATTTTTCTCCTATCTGCATTATTTTTGAGCACAGAATCTCCAGTTTGCCTTTGCATAAATTTCCGTTCTTCATTTAAACGTTTATCCTCTTTTCCTAAAAATTTTACTTTTTCTTAAATTTTATAATATTATATATAACTGAGACCAAAAAAGTAAACTGGCCAAAAGGATAGATTTTTATTTGAATTGTTTCTACTTCCAAAACTTCCATCGGCGCCCTGTGTTTCCACCTCTCCGCTGATACTCCTGTAACGCCCAGTCCTTATCCTTCACCTCTACCGCACCGGATATCTTCAATACCTGGGGCAAATCTCCTGTGATTTCCACGCGATACGCCGGGTCTGTGGTAAGGAACACCGCACGTCTATCTCTCTGCTCTGCCGCATTTACAGGCGTCAGACACGCCCCGTCCGCGCACAGCTCACAGACGCACGGCCTTCCCTCCAGCGGGTCAAATCGCAGCGCACGGATCTTTTTCCCCTGAGGCAGCCGCAGCGTAAGCTCCAGCTTTCCATCCGCAAGCTTTGTCTTTACTTTTACCGTCTCTTCCTCAGAAAATCCATTTCCCGTGTCCACATAAAGCGTACTGTCCATCCACACCTCTTGGATACGCCGCCTCCGGATTTCCTCCAGGTTCACGCCCACCTCCGGCACCGCATAATCTGCCAGCCTGTTGGCTTTTACATATTCCTTTTCAAAATGCTCCGCCCAGGCGTGGAATAATTCCGCGTCCTCTTCTTCAATCCCATATTCTTTTAAAAATTCCTTTCTGGGAAGCTGCTCCTCAAACCACGCCGCATTGGTATAAATCTCGTTTATCGTCCTCCAGATAATAAACTCTGCCGGAACCGGAAAATCAAACGTCCACTCTCCATCTATCACAGACACAGACCCTCCGTCCCGGAAAATGTTATCCAGAATCAAATCAATGTTTGCAGGGCAGACATACGTATAATCCCCCGCCCCTTTCCGGCTTCCAAAAACGGCTGAGAACGCCTCCGTCTCTTTCTCCGATACCTCCGTCCGGTCTGTAACGCAGAAATCGTATACTTCACGCACCAGTTTTTTCACATGCCCCGGCTGGCGGTTCTGAATCGCCATGTTTGCCTCATACCCCAGGCTGTTTCCGGTAAGGTACGGATATGTGAGATTTCCCGGCTGATATGCACCTTCCAGAAGCTTTAGGGAACTTTCCTTTCTTTCCTCGTTTCCATGCATCCTCTCCAGGTGCGCCTTTGCCTGTTCTGTCAGCGCACTTTTCGTCACCCTCATTCTGCCGCCTGCCCGCTCAATTTTTGTGGCAATGGCAAAAGCATCCGCCCTGTCGCGGTTCATTTTTGCATAAAGAACCTCTGTTTCCCTCTGAATCGGCCGTTTGCTCATCTCAATCAAGAACGAATTGGCGAACCTATCCATAACGCCTTCTTTCCGAAACGTCTCCGCCATTTCCTGCTCCGGAAAAAGCTCAAAACGGTTTTCCGTAAAATTCCAATTTTTTCTGCCGTATTTCTGGCTCACCAGCGTTTCGTCCGTAAATACCTCGCATGGAAATTTATAGTCCGGATATGGGTAATAAAATTTGTAATGCTTCAGCCCGCAGGTATACATCAATTCCACCCACTCGCTTTTTGAAAACGTCCGCACCGACTCATTGCCCGGATAGCCCTTCAGCCCATCCATATATGCATTCGTATGATCCTCCGGGGCGCCTGCAAAGTATTTCAGTCCCAGACGGTTTTCGATGGCAATCAGCAGAATTCCATCCTCTTTCAGAAATCCCGCAATATAAGACAAAAAGTCCTTATAAGGTTTCTCTCCCGCCGTAAAACTCATGGCGTACTCAAACACCCCATTCAGGACAATGTAATCAAATTTCTCAGGAAAAACCATATCATTTTGATTTCCCACCATAATTTCCAGATTTTCTTTTTCGTGATTCCTGGCAAAATTAATGTCTGCCCGCCGTTTGGACAGTTCCACAGAAGTCACCTTTCTTACCCTCTCGCAGAGAAGCCCGGTAAGCGCCCCGCAGCCGCTCCCGATTTCCAGGCATGTCCCGTCTTTTCGGAAGGGATACCAGTTCAGAATATTTTCACGCACCTCTGACAGATGGTAAAGAATGGGAAATTCCACCTGTCCCAGCTCAGAAAGCTTCTTTCCTTCCTTCGCAATTTTCAAAATTTCGTCTTCAATATCTCCATCTGAATAATGGTTTTCACCGCTGTAATACTCTAAATTTAACTTTGCCATAACCACTCCTCTTACCGTAATGAAACTTCTGAATTCATATCGTAATACCCCACCGTATTTTTATCGGAAATCACGGTCAGGCTGCATACATCATAGAGCCTGTGGAACACCTGGAAGTCTCCGTCCTGATAACCGGTGCACCCCAGGGAAACCAGATATTCCCCTCCCTGCAGATCCAGACGCTGAGTAAATGTCACTTCCCGGATATCTCCCGGCTCCATCGGCGGAACCTGGACTTTCTCATAGGTTGTATTTGTCCCGGTCAGTTCAATTCCCTGCAGGTTCTTTATCGTAAAGGCAAAAATCGGCTCCTTCACTTCTTTATGAGCCTGAATTTTCATCCGCACGGAAAAAACCGTACCCTTCATAAACGTATTTGTAATCAGCCCGTTCTCATCCAACAGCGCATAGTCTATGATTTCCGCACTCTTCTCCCCATATTCAATCAGCTCCGGGTTTACCTGGATCGATTTTTTCCAATCCTTATCTTTCGAAAACTTTGTAATATCATTCGCGTCCTCGTCTGTCTCCAGTTCTGACGGTTCAAACTGATTTACCAGCACCTTCTTATAAATATCCACTGTCTCTTTGGGAGTTCCTTCAAAAATTTTCTCTCCCTTGTTCAACAGGATTGCCCTGTCGCAGTACTTGGTAATGCTGCCCAAATCATGGCTCACGAAAAGTATCGTTTTCCCCTGCTGCTTGAATTCTTCAAACTTCCGGTAGCATTTTGCCTGAAAAAACACATCCCCCACCGACAGCGCCTCGTCTACAATCAGGATTTCCGGGTTAATGTTAATTGCAACTGCAAACGCCAGCCGCACGAACATGCCGCTGGAATAAGACTTCACCGGCTGATGCACAAACTCTCCGATATCTGCAAAATCCAGAATCTCCTGCATTTTCTCGTCAATCTCATTCCTGGAGAATCCAATCATCGTGCCGTTCAGATAAATATTTTCAATCCCGGTATATTCCATATTGAAGCCAGCGCCAAGCTCCAGGAGCGCCGAAATCCTTCCGTCCACCTGAATTTCCCCGCTGCTTGGGGTAAGCACCCCGGTAATCAGCTTCAACATCGTGGACTTGCCGGAACCATTCGTCCCGATAATGCCTACCGTCTCGCCTTTCTTCACCTCGAAATTGATGTGGTTCAGCGCATAATGTTCCTGATAGCATTTTTTTCTCGTCAGACCTAGAGACTCCTTCAGCCTGTCTTTCGGATTATCATACAATTTATAAATCTTGGTAACGTCCGCCACCCGAATTGCCGTCTCACTCATGTTCCTTTCCTTCCCGCTGGTTTTGCTTTCCTAAACAGCAGGCCGCCGCTTCACTGCTTACAACACATCTGCAAAGTGTATCCGCAGCCGCCTAAAAATCCTCGTCCCAATCAAAAACATCAGAACCGTAAAGCCCCAGAAATATAATGTCAGTCCCGGACGCTCCCAGAACCAGACCTTATTGATCAACGCATCCCTATATCCATAAACAATATAATACATTGGATTTAATTTAAAAATCTTCGCTACAATTCCCGGCAGGCCAATTGACTGTAAATCCCACATAATCGGCGTTGCCCATACGCCTACCTGCAAAATGATATTGACAATCTGAAGCAAATCCCGGAAAAATACGGCAACTGCACTGGCGGCATAGCAAATTCCCGATACCAGCACAAACATACAGAATGAATAATATAGAATCTGCAGCCCGTACACACCGGGAAACTTCCCGTAACAACTATACAAGACTACCGCCACACATACAAAAAATGTATGGATAAACAATGCCGAAACTGCTTTTACCATCGGAAGAATTTCGATTTTGAATACTACTTTTTTCACCAGGTAGCTGTATTCCATCAGCACATTCGTACCTCCGGTCATCGCTTCCTGAAAATAAAACCAAGGCACCAGCCCCGCCAGCATCCACAAGATAAAAGGATACCCATGATACGCACTTGTATCCGTCTGCTTTAAACCTACCTGGAATACAAACCAGTACACCAGCACCGTCACAATCGGCTGCACCAGCGCCCACACAATTCCCAGATAGGAACCCGCAAATTTTGTTTTGAAATCATTCTTCGCCAGAGTCCGGATTAGCTTCCGCTCTGTCACTAAATTTTTAAGCATAGGACACTCCTGTAAATCATTTCCATCTTTTTGCCAGATAACCGTAGTATAGCAAAGAACTACTGATACTTCAAGACAGTTTCTTCCGGCTGTTCAGCTACTTATAAACTCCTGCTATCGCTCCGATATTTCGTGATAATCTTTATGTACACCCACATATTTATAAGCGGGGCGGATAATCTTTCCGCGGTTCACCAGCTCTTCCAAACGGTGTGCGCTCCATCCTGAAATCCTGGCAATCGCAAAAATCGGCGTAAACAGTTCCATCGGAATATCCAGCATAGTGTACACAAGCCCGCTGTAAAAATCCACATTGGCGCAAATAGGCTTAAACAAATGTCTTTTCTGGGCAATAAGTTTTGCCGCAATCCGTTCTACAGTATCATAAAGCCTGAACTCCTCTTCCATCCCCTTCTCCTGCGCAAGCCTGTAGGCATATTTTTTCAGCATGACTTCCCTGGGGTCTGAATTCGTATAGACTGCGTGTCCCATTCCATAGATTAGGCCCGCTCTGTCAAAGGCCTCTCTGTCCAGGATTTTCTGAAGGTATTCTGTCAGTTTCCCTTCATCTGCATAATCTGCGCAATTTGCTTTTAAATCCGCAAACATCTGCATGACCTTTAGATTCGCGCCCCCATGTTTGGGACCTTTCAAAGACGCCATAGACGCGGCGACTGCCGAATAAGTATCTGTTCCTGAGGAAGTCACCACATGATTTGTAAACGTACTGTTATTTCCCCCGCCATGCTCTGCATGAAGTACTAATGCTATATCCAGCACACATGCCTCCAGCTCTGTATACTGTCTGTCTTTTCGCAGCATATACAAAATATTTTCAGCAGTGGAAAGCTCTTTCTTCGGCGGTCTTACCACCAGTGTCTTATTTAATTGGAAATGCCTGTACGCATAATAGGAATAAACCGCCATCATCGGCATCTTGGCTATCAGCTGCAAAGACTGACGAAGCACATTCGGCACGGAAACATCGTCTGGATTTTCATCGTACGAGTACAGAAGCACAATGCATTTCTGCAATGCATTCATCAGGTTTTCCGGCGGGGATTTCATAATCACATCCCTTACAAAATGCCCGGAAAGCTCCCTTAAGCTTCCCAGGATTTTAATAAAGCTCTCCAGTTCTTCCGCCCCCGGCAGTTCCCCGAACAAAAGCAAATAAGTCGCCTCTTCAAACAAGAAACGCTTCTTCTTGTTCCCGTTTATCATTTTTTCCACATCATAGCCCTGAAAATACAGTTTTCCGTCAATCGGAGTTCTTACGCCTGCCCCATCCTCTTCCATGGCAACCACATCGGAAACCTCCGTGAGCCCTGTCAGCACGCCTCTTCCGTCAGAATCACGCAGTCCCCGCTTTACATCATATTTTACATATAGCCCCTGGTCGATACTCCCGGATACCATACAATTTTTCACAAGCCCGGCAAATTTTTCGTCCAGCTCAGCTCCCAGTTCCATCATTGATTCATCTCTCATAATATCCACCCCGTTTCATCCATACACATAGCAGTCCACAAAAAACATGACAAAGAAATTCCTGAAAACTCCTTTGTCCTGAGAGCTATTATATTATAGCATCCTCGAAATAGCAATCTCTTTTTGGACAGCGGCCCGCAAAACACTGTTTATTTTTTCAGTGGAAACGATTATTTTATTACCTGTTTGACTTTCACCCCTGCTTTTTTCAGTATTTTCTGATACTTTTTCAACTGCTTGGGCGGTACTTTCACCTTCAGGCTAGATTTGCTGCCTTTAAATGCCTGTTTACCTATGGAACCAAGCTTTGTTGACTTGATCGTTACTTTACCAAGTTTCTTACACCCATTAAATGCGCTCTTTCCGATTGTTGTCAGTCTTGATTTTGATGTCTTACCGATAGTAACTGCCGTAATCTTATTGCAGCCCGAAAATGCACTTGTTCCGATTGTCTTTACGCTGTCCGGCAGGATAAGCGTCTTCTTTAATGCAACACATCCTTTGAATGCGCTTGCTCCGATCGTCTTTACATTTGTTCCAATGGTCAGGTTCGTCAAATCCTTATTGTTCTGCATTGCCTTTGCCCCAATGGAGCTTACTTTATACTTTACACCGTCCGTACCCGTGACTGTATTGACCGTAACCTTTTTCGCCTTGGATTTTGCCGCTGTCAGTTCCACTTCTTCGCCGACTTTTGTTACTTTATAAGTAACTCCGCTAACCGTAAAGGTTTTGCCTTTTGCAAACGGTGCCTGGCTTTCACCGGTACCCGGTCTGCCTCCGCCTCCTGAATTGTCGCCGCTTCCCGGATTATTACCATTCCCTGAGTTACCACCGCTTCCTAAGTTATCACCACTTCCTGAGTTATCTCCGTTCCCCGAGTTATCACCATTCCCTGAATTGTCGCCGTTCCCCGAGTTATCGCCGTTCCCCGAGTTGTCGCCGCTTCCTGAGTTATCTCCGTTCCCCGAGTTGTCGCCACTCCCTGAGTTATCTCCGCTTCCTGAGTTATCTCCATTCCCCGAGTTATCACCATTGTTGTCATCACCATCATCGGGATCGGAACCGGTGGGTGGGACGTAGTTATAATGCATTGTCGCTTTTGACACTGCCGCTGCTATATCGCCTGATTTACTTATACTATTCCACTGCGCTTCAGTGCCCATATAGTATATATCACTCAGAGAACACGATGAAAATGCAGCCGTCGCTATTGATGTTACGCTGTCCGGAATTGCGACAGTGGTAAATCTGTAGCACGACGCAAAGGCTGATGCTCCTATACTTTCCGCACCTTGGGGAATTTCCACTCCGACAAGCATCTGGCAATTCTGAAACATCCCTTCACTAATACGTTCTATTTTTTTTGGCAATGTTACACGCATCAGATAATAGCATTGCGTAAACATATTGTCTCCTAGCTTTACCTGCTTGCTGCCAGGAGCAAATACCGCACTTGTCATTGCCTGACATTGAAAAAATGCGGCGGTGCCCACTTCCCCAATACTGCCGGGTAAGTCTATAGAGGTAAGGCTTGTGCATGCGAGGAACGCATTTTGGCTAATTGTTTCCACTCCTTCTGAAACGGTCACTGAACTAAGGTTCGAACATTCGCGGAATGCACTGTCACCGATGGTTTTCACACTGGAAGGAATGGTTAGGGAAATAAGCGAAGAACCTCGGAATGCGCTGTTGCCAATGATTGTCACACTGGGAGAAATCTCTCCGCTAAGAACCCCGCAATTCCAAAAAGCGCAGGAACCGATACTGGTAACACCATTCCCGATAATGACCTTCCTGATTCGGCTGCTGTTACCGCTCCACGGCTGTTCTTCGGTACTGCTGAAATCCGGCATAGCCCCTTTGCCGGAAATGGTTAATGTCCCCGCCTTTGTGAGATTCCAGCTAAGCCCTCCGTCAAGAGTTCCTGCTGCAATTGATACGTTCGCTTCCGGATCATTCGGCGGGACATATCCTTCCGGATAGCGAGTGATATAATGGCTTGTATTGCTCATCACTTCTTCCTTAGATATCGCCCGTCCCCAATGAACTTTACCTTTATGGTCTCCGATACCGATGTTTCCTTCGGCAACAATGACGCCTGCATCGTTCACTTCAAGCACGATCACGGTATGGGTATCGTTGTTTACCCTCAGGATATCTCCGACTTTTATATCTTCAAATGTAAACTTACCTGCTTCGTACATCCTGGCCGGCAGACTGCCAAACGCCTCATCGCTGAGTATAAAAGCAAAAGCTACGCAGCCTACGGCACTGATATTATGCCCATCAAGAGTTCCGCCTTTCCAACAGTAATATCCCTTCGAATCCGAATAAGGCTCATCGTCGGTCCAAGTTGTCCCCTCCCTATACCCATCCCGCTCCTTCAATGCAATCATAGCCTCATAGACTTCCGTCGGGACAGGAAGCGTATTATCACGGGCTGCCGGCCCGGATATAGATTGTTCCGCAAGAACATCCGCATGCCGCAAAGGTTCTTCCTGCCGTGCATGTACCACTGACTGGGAAGAAACACATAAACAAAGTGCTAAAGCAATTGAAATAATTCGTTTTTTCACCTTTCCAACCTCCTGATTTTAGTTTGGGAAAACTTTTTATTGATATATTTCTCCTTGTAAATATATGGTCATTCTTTTGCTTTGTCAATAGGCATAACAGGCTTCTTGTCATCCTTATATTGATATTTTTAAGTATATCCGGGAAACCTTCCAATCATTCCAATGACAAACCGGTGTCCCCTGAACCCCTGCCATTCTCTGCAGAAACTTTTTATATAGAGTTTCCGGAATACCTTTTCCTTGGCGAAAAAGACGGCATTTATTATATCGCCGCTTTTCCTACAGATGTTCAGTTTGATATGGACAATGAAGAAAACACAAACCTTTACTACAAAATACGGGAGGATATTGATACTATTTTGGAAACATTTATAATGAAGTAAAAACTTCCTGAAAAGTATTTCTCCACGAAAAGATTTTTGATAGTTCCACGCCATTCTTCAAAAGAAAATGGCGTGGATTCTTTTGTTGTCACATATTTATATTCTGTGTTATACTATGAAGTATCAAAACACGTACAAGGAGAATTTTATTTATGAAAAACACGACCTTGGTGATTATGGCTGCCGGACTCGGAAGCCGTTTTGGCAGCGGCATTAAGCAGCTTGAGCCTTTCGGCCCCAACGGCGAGATTATTATGGATTATTCCATTTATGACGCATTAGCGGCCGGCTTTAATAAGATTGTATTTATTATCCGGCGCAGCCTGGAAAAAGATTTCAAAGAAGTCATCGGAAACCGCATTGAGAAAATCGCAAATGTGGTTTATACTTACCAAGAACTTGACGATCTTCCGGCAGGCTTTACTGTTCCCGAAGGACGCACAAAGCCCTGGGGAACCGGACAAGCCATCCTGTGCTGCAAGGATATTGTAGATGAGCCTTTTATCGTAATCAATGCCGATGACTACTATGGCAAGGAAGCCTTTGTCAAACTCCATGATTACCTGATAAACCCTGCGCCCGTTTCCGAAGCGCTAAATTTCTGCATGGCCGGCTTTATTCTTGGCAATACCCTAAGCGACAATGGATCTGTGACCCGGGGAATCTGCCATGTAAATAGTAAAAAGCACCTTCTGGGCGTAAAAGAGACCCACGATATTTACAAAACAGAAAATGGCGCCGGGGTTCCTAACGGAACCGGCGGTTTCACCCCTATTGATCCTAAAAGCATCGTATCTATGAACATGTGGGGCTTCACCCCTGAGCTCTTTGATATCCTGGAAAAAGGATTTTCTAATTTTCTCTCAGATATCACCAGAGATGGGCTGAAAGCCGAATATTTGATTCCTACTGTTGTGGACTCACTCATTAAAAACGGAACTGCGCAGGTAACTATGCTGGAAACAAACGACAAATGGTTCGGTGTTACCTACCGCGAGGATAAAGAAAATGTAGTAAAATCCCTGCGCAAATTAATTGACGCCGGGATTTATCCCGAAAAGCTGTTCTAAATTCTAAACCTGCGCTTTCCAAAGAACCAGGCCTAAAACAGTGAGTTCTATGATTCTAATATAGATGAGGAGTAATTTATGAATTTGCATAAAAATTTTGGAAGACGGATTTTAATATCTCTTGTTTTTGCCCTTACTTTTCTGCCGGTTCCGGGAACCGCCCTGGCCTCACAGCCTGCGGCGCCGAAACAGTCTCATTCACTGGAAGAGACTGTTTCTTCCATAAACAGCCTCGACAAAGAGACGGCCGCTCTGTTATCTGAATCCACAGATCCCGTGCTGCCCTCTTCCGGACTTCCGGCGCTGCCTTCCTACAGAAACAGTGCGGAGTATCCTCTGGCACGTGCCAGCCTTCCCACCCGGTATGATTCCCGCAGCCTTGGACTGGTAACCCCGGTCAAGAACCAGGACCCCTGGGGTTCCTGCTGGGCTTTCGGTACGCTTTCCGCCGGGGAATCCAGCCTGATTAAGAAAAAACTGGCGGACACCAGCATTGATTTATCCGAAATGCACCTGACCTATTTCTTTTTTCAGTGCCCTGCCGATCCTCTGGGACTGACAAAAAACGATACCGTCCGCAACAACACCGGAGAAAATTTCCTTAATACCGGAGGAAACAATTTATTTACCATGTTCGCCCTTTCAAAGTGGCTGGGAGCCGCGCCGGAATCCCTGGTGCCCTATTCCAACACGTCCTCCATCAATCCGGCATATGCTTACCAGGATACGGCGCATCTGCAGAATGCCCGTTTCGTAAACACTGCAGACATGAACTCCGTTAAGAACCTGATTATGCAATATGGGGCAGTTTCCACCTCCATTTACTACCATCCGACTTTTGAAAATGAGAACGGCGCGTACCTGTTTCCGGTTTCCAATTTCTCCACGAACCACATCGTGAGCATCGTCGGCTGGGATGACAATTATTCCCGCGACAACTTTGAAGTAATTTTCCAGGGTCGGAAAATTAAACCTTCCATCAACGGAGCCTGGATTGTGAAAAACAGCTACGGTACTTCCGGCGGCGACCAGGGATATCTGTATATCTCTTATCAGGACGCCTCCTGTATGCAGACCAGCGGCGATTACCTGAGCTATGCTTTCGATATGGAACGGGCTGACAATTACGACCACAACTACCAGTATGACGGTTCTTTCGGCTCCGGCTATATTTCAGCTATGAACGGTACTTCCATCGCCAATGTTTACAAGATAAATGCAAATTCCGGAAAGAATGAACAGCTGAAAGCTGTCTCTTTCTCTCTGTTTTCCCAAAACGTGAACTACAGCATCCAGATATACAAAAATCCTTCTTCCGGCAATCCTTCTTCGGGAAGCCCGGTATTCTCCACCCCCCAGACTGGGACTACCACCTACAGCGGCTACTACACGATTCCGTTAAAAGAACAGCCTGTATTTAACCAGGGGGATACGTTTTCCGTAGTGATTACCCTGAAATCCAGCGCTGGAGGAAGCATCGATTACTTTGTAGACCAGACATCTTCCTCCAACGCTGAGCTGCAGTTCGTTTCAAACTCTTCAAAGAACCAGAGCTTTTACAAATCCGCCGCTACCGACGATGAATGGATTGACCACCACTCCCTTGGTTCCGGGAAAACTGCCCGCATCAAGGCATTTACTGTAAACACCACAAAACCCGCCACTAAAGTGGAGCTGATTACCAATACCCTGAAGCGCCCCGCCCTTTCCTACCTGAAGCGGGTGAGCAGCAGCAAAGTACGGCTGAAATGGCGCTCCGTGAAAAATGCTAAAAAATATGAAATTTACCGCAGCACGAAAAAGAACAGCGGCTATCGTAAAATTGCCACTACATCAAAGACCACATTCACCAACTCCAGACTAACGCCGGGCGCTTCCTACTACTATAAAATACGGGCACGCCGGACGATAAATGGAGCGCCTGCATACAGCAAGCACAGTTCCGCGAAATCCGTCAAGCTGACACTTTCAGCGCCGCGCCTGATTTCTGCAAAGGCCTCCGGTAAAAAGAATGTAAAAGTGAAATGGACGAAAATTTCCGGTGTCAAAGGTTATGAAGTCTTCCGCTCCACTTCCAAAAAGCGAGGGTTTAAAAAAGTCAAGACACTGGGCAAGACTTCTTTCACCGATAAGCCTTCGAAAAAACGCGCCTACTACTATAAAGTCCGGTGCTACAACACCGTGAACAAAAAGAAAGTTTACAGCGGCTTTTCCTCTGTTATGAAAAGCCGCTGACAAAGAAGAACACTAAGCGAACATTGACATGATTTCTGAATACGTTTTTAAACCGACTCTTTTATATACCTGAAAAATACCCCTCAATCACATCCAGCGTCTCCCCGATTTCCTCCTCTGTGTGCGCGTCTGACAGAAATATCGCTTCAAACTGGGACGGCGCCATATGTATTCCCTGATTGAGCATATACCGGAAGTACTCTGAAAACGCTTTTGTATCTGACTGTTTTGCCGTGGCGTAATCGGTAACGGGATGCTCCGTGAAGAACATACATCCGAGAGACGCCACAGAATTAACCTGATATTCGATTCCTTTTTTCAGGAGTATTTTCCGGATGCCGTCAAACAGCATTTCCCCTTTCCGGCACAGGCGGGTATAAATCTCCTGATCCTCCCAGAGAGTTCGAAGCTGAACAAGCCCCGCCGCCATAGCAACCGGATTCCCACTCAGGGTGCCCGCCTGATAGACCGCTCCTGCCGGGGCTACCATTTCCATAATCTCTTTTCTTCCGCCGTATGCACCCACGGGCATACCTGCCCCGATAATCTTTCCATATGTGACCAAATCCGGACGAACACCATAAAAGCCTGCCGCGCCGCAGAAACCTAAACGAAATCCCGTGATGACCTCATCAAAAATCAAAAGCGCGCCGTGAGCGTCGCACAAATCACGAAGTCCCTGCAAAAATCCCTCCTTTGGAGGAACCACACCCATGTTGGCGGCCACTGGCTCGACAATCACCGCCGCTGCCCCGTCCCTGCTCTCTTCCATAAGCTGCCTTACACTATTTAAATCATTGTAGACGGCAATCATCGTATCCTGTGTGCACCCTTTCGGTACTCCGGCGCTGTCCGGCACGCCGCTGGTCATGACGCCGCTTCCTGCGCTTACCAGCATCGCGTCCGTATGCCCGTGGTAGCAGCCCGCAAATTTGATAATTTTCGTCTTCCCTGTATAGCCTCTTGCCACACGGATAGCGCTCATAACTGCCTCTGTACCGGAATTTACCATACGGATCATCTCCACATGTGGAATCCTTTCGCAGATAAATTCCGCCATTTCCACTTCTCTTTCTGTGGCGCATCCGAAGCTTAAGCCATTTTCACTGGCACGAATCACTGCCTCCCTGATTTTCTCATGGTTATGTCCCAGAATCATAGGTCCCCAGGAACCGATGTAATCTGTGTAGGTATTTCCGTCCGCATCAAAAACCTTACATCCCTCAGCCCTCTGAATAAAACGGGGCGCTTCTTCCACAGAGCCATAAGCTCTTACCGGGCTATTCACTCCCCCCGGAATCCTTTTTACAGCTCTTTCAAACAATTCTTCTGATTTCATCATTATCCTATTCTCCCTTCCTCTATGAAACGGGCGATTTCCTTTGCAAAATAAGTAAGATAAATATCGGTTCCCGCCCGGTATGCGCCTGCTGCCATTTCACAAATGATTCTGTCTTCCTCAATATACCCAAGCCTGGCTGCGGCTTTTACCATTGCATACTCTCCGCTTACAGAATAAGCAGCCACTGGAAGCTGTACCCTTTCTTTCACTTCCCGGACAATATCAAGATAGGACATGGCAGGCTTGACCATGATAATATCCGCGCCCTCTTCCACATCCAGAAATGCTTCTTTTATCGCTTCTCTACGGTTATGGAAATCCATCTGGTAGCTCTTCCTATCGCCAAATGAAGGAGCGGAACCTGCCGCATCCCGGAAAGGCCCGTAAAAAGCAGACGCATATTTTACCGCGTAGGACATAATCGGCGTTTCTTTATGTCCGGTTTCATCCAGCAGCGTGCGGATAGCCCGCACCCTCCCATCCATCATATCGGAGGGCGCTACCATATCTGCCCCTGCCTGTACATGGGAAAGCGCTGTTTTTGCCAGAAGCTTTAAGGTTCCGTCATTCTCCACATCATGACCGCGCAGAACGCCGCAGTGTCCGTGAGAAGTATATTCGCACATGCACACATCAGTAATCAGATACATGTCACTTCCTATCTCTGCCCTTGCTCTTTCCAACGCCCGCTGAACGATTCCATCCTGCGCATAAGCCTGGCTTCCCACCTCATCTTTATCGTCGGGAATCCCAAAAAACATCACTTTATCGACTCCCGCATCCAGAAGTTCCTCCAGCGCCTTTGGAAACGTGTCAAGGCTATAGCGGTACTGTCCCGGCATCGTAGGAATTTCTTCCTTAATGTTTTCCCCTTCTTTTACAAAAATAGGATAAATCAGAGAACTTTTATCTACCCTTGTCTCCCGAACCATCTTACGCAGGATTTGGCTTCCCCTTAATCTCCTGGGTCTGATATTCATATCCATCTTCTAACACCCCTCTTTAAAATTTATTCTTTTTCTTTAACTTTATCACCAGCTCAAGCACACTGTCTATCGTTGCTTTTTCTGCCATATAAGTTTCCATGCCGTACGCGTCTGCAGCGGCTTTTGTCTGCTTTCCGATACAGGCTGCACGCACTTTCGTATAATCAAGCCCTGGTGTGGCTTCCACAAATCCTTTCACGGTCGATGCGCTTGTAAACACTGCACAGTCAATCGTTCCTGCCTCAAATTCCTCTCTCTGGTCAATGATTTCCTGTGTCTCATAAAACGTATCATACGTAGCAATATCGGAAATCTTAAGTCCCGGTTTTTTCGAAAGTTCATCAAGAATTTCTTTATTTCCGATTTTCGCCCTTGGAACCAGAATATGCTCTCCCTCCCGGCATGCCTCACGCAGCGCTTTTCCAAGAGACGCCCCGTCAAAGACTTCCGGCACTAAATCCGCATACAATCCGCGCTCCAGAAGCGCCTTTTTCGTGCCGTTTCCAATAGCGGCGATTTTCACCCCGCCCAGCTTCCGGATGTCCGTACCTGATTTTTTCATCTCCTCAAAGAAAACCTTCACCCCGGTAGGGCTGGTAAAGGCAATCCACTGGTAACGCTCCAACTGACTCAGGGCATCATACAGCGCCTCCTGCTGTTCCAGAGGTTCCGTGCGGATAGCCGGAAGCTCCAGCACTTCTGCGCCCAGGAGCCGAAGCTTGGAAACCATCGTAGAAATCAAATCCCTTGGACGTGTCACCAGCACTTTCCATCCTGCCAGTGGAAGCTTTTCATACCATGCAAACTCTTCTGCAAGGGCGCAGACCTTTCCCACTACGATAATGGCAGGCGTTTCAATCCCCCGGCGTTTTACCTCCTCTTCCAGCGTTGATACTGTCGCCACAATCCTTTTCTGTCCGGCTGTCGTTCCTTTCTGCAGAACCGCCGCCGGCATATCTTTATCCATTCCGGCTTTTACAAGAGAACCGCAAATATCTCCAAGGGCGGTTACGCCCATCAAAAAGACAAGCGTTCCTTCCGTATGTACCAGCGCCTTAAAGTTAATGTCATACGCCTGCCCCTGCCTTTTATGACCTGTAATGATATGCAAAGACGACGTAAAATCCCGGTGCGTTACCGGAATTCCATTGTATGCAGGAACAGCGATAGGCGAAGTGACTCCCGGCACGACTTCATAAGGAATCTTCTCTTGTGCCAGAAGCTCCAGTTCCTCCCCGCCCCTGCCGAACAGGAAGGGATCTCCTCCCTTCAGCCGCACGACCCGGTATCCTTTCTTTGCTTCCTCTACAAGAATCTGATTAATCTGCTCCTGGGGCATCGTATGATTGGAAGCCCTTTTTCCCACATAAATACACCTGGCTGTATCGGGAATCTTTGAAAGTACCCCATGCCCCACCAGGCTGTCATAAACAACTACTTCTGCATTTTGCAGCGTTTCCATCCCTTTTAAGGTAAACAGGCCGACGTCTCCCGGCCCGGCGCCCACCAGCCAGACTTTTCCTGTTTTCATTCTGCCTGCTCCTCCTTTCTCGCTCTGCATGTTTCCCGCAGTCTCTGCGCAAGCGCAATGCCAAGCATCTCTGCCTCCGCTGTCTTTCCGGTAACCCTGCCTTTTTTATAATTTCCGGTCTCTTCTTCATAATAGAGTCCCAAAAGGGTAAGCGTCCCCTCTTCCACTACTGCGTGTGCCGCCACCGGAGAAGAACAGCCCCCATCCAGATATTTTACAAAAGCCCTCTCTGCCAGCGCCGCGCACACTACGTCCGCATCCTGAAAGCCCTCCAGAAAAGAAATATCCTCGCCAGCCCTGCCCTGTACCGCCAGAATCCCCTGCCCCGCGGCGGGAATCATTTCTTCCGGCTCAAAATATCGGGAAATCCTGTGGGCAAGCCCCAGCCGTTTCAGTCCCGCCGCCGCCAGAACCAGGGCGCCGTATTGCCCCTCCTCCAGTTTCCTTAGCCGTGTCTGCACATTTCCCCGGACACTTTTGCATTCCATATCCGGATACAGTTCTTTTAGCTGCAGCGTCCTTCTTAAACTGGAACATCCCAGCGGCTTTTCCGGATTCAGCTCCGTTTCTCCCTCCGGCAGAACCAGAACGTCTCTTGGATCCTCTCTTTTTGAAAATGCCACAAGAGGGAGATCCTCCGGCACTTCCATGGGCATATCCTTCAAACTATGTACGGAAAGGTCACTATGTTTCTCCAAAAGAGCCTTATCCAGCTCCTTTACAAAAAGCCCCTTTCCCCCGATTTTATCCAGCGTTCGGTCCAGAATCTTATCCCCGGTCGTTTTCATGGTCAGAATTTCCACTTCCATATCCGGATGCTTCTCCAAAATAAAATCCCGCACCATCTCGCTTTGTACGACTGCCAGCCTGCTGTCCCTGCTTCCAATCACAATTTTTCTCATCGATGCCTCCCTGCCGCCTTCCCGGTTTATTATCCCTATTCCTAACGATTCAGTTACCTTCATGATTATCTTTATTCTCTATACAGCTGTTCCAGTCCTTCCACACAGTTTTTAAACGCTTCCTGTTCCAGCGAATCCCTGAGTCCAAAAATCATTTTATTCACTACTTTTGCGGCAGCCGTATCAATAGCATTTAAAAGCTTCTCCCTGTCGGCGTCCTCCATCGGGGTTTTCCGAAGAATTTTCATAATGCGCAGGTTCAGATCCTCCACAGCTTCTTTCTTAATATCCCGGATTCTGGGAATCAAATCATGACCGTCATACCAGTTGTAAAATTCCTCCTGCTGTTCCGCAAGGATCACGCCCGCTTTATCCATCGACGCCTGCATTTTAGGAGAAAGTGTGTTAATTTTAAAACTGTCTATATCATAGAGCGTGACATTCGGAAGCGTCCCTGCAGAAGGCTCGATATCCCTGGGGACTGCCAAATCAATCAAAACCATATGTCCCGGAATATCCTCTTCCTCCAAAAGCTGCCTCGTCAACGTATAATTCGGGCTTGCCGTCGCGCTGACCGCCAGATCGCACTTCGGCAGAAATTCCATTCTGTCCCCGTAGTTAATCCTGTCGCAGCCCTTCGGAATGCTCACGATACCGCTTCGGTACTGCCTCACGGTTACGGTAACATCCGCCCCCGCTTCTTTAAGTGCAAGCGCCGCCAGTTTTCCCATTTCCCCGTTCCCGATTACCATACAGGTCTTTCCCCGCAGAGAAAAACCCTGGTTTTCCAGACAATCCAGCGCCTGATGGATAACCGAAATATTTCCCCTGGAAAAACTTACTTCTGTTTTCACCCTCTTTGCGGCCGTCACTGCCATGCGAAACAGCACCTCCAGCACATTATCCGTACAATAAGCTTCCCTGGCAAGCGCCAGGGCGTCCTTCACCTGGGTAAGAATCTGATCCTCCGCCAGAATCTGAGATTTCAGCCCGCTGGCAAGGTAAAAAAGATGCTCTACCGCCTCTTTCCCTGTCCTCTGTACAAAATACTCCCGGAATTCCCCCGGAACTTTCTCTTTCTCCCGGCAGAGAAACTCATACAGGGAACCCTGCCACTCCTCCTGCGCGCTTGCCCAGATTTCCATCCGGTTGCAGGTAGACAAAATGATACATCCCAGGACGCCCTGCTCGCTTTTCAGGCGTTCCATAGCCGTGGCCGCATTCTTTTTCGTAAAGGAAAAGCCCGCCCGGATGTCCACAGAAGCCCTGTTGTAGTCAATTCCAATCATGGAAATACCCATCGTTTTCAATCTCCCATATCTTTCGTTTCTCCGTCCGCGCGCCCATACGCTTACCTGCGCCCGGATTTTGCTTTTTCCATCTTAGCATAGAATTCTTTGGGGTTCAACTATGGATACGGAATCGAGCGCCAAATCCCAGTTGACAAAACCCTCAAGTATGCTACAATGAAAAAAGAATTGAATGTATAGGGTGCCTGCACTTCTATAAAGAAGTCCGGGAGAATAGGAAAGTTGAGTGAAAAGCTCACACGGTCACGCCGCTGTATGGACGGAGCTGCATCTCATTTACGCCACTGGGAAACTGGGAAGGCGGGATGCAGCGTTGATGCCGAGTCAGAAGACCTGCCCTGTGCACGCGATTTACACAGGTTACGAACGATGGCCTTGTGTAAGAACATGCTGGCTCATAGCATTAGTTTTGTCGTGTCGGAAAACTGATGGAACCTCTTGTTCTTCTGATAGCCTGTCGGAGAAATCCTGCAGGTTTTTTTGTTTCATAGAAAAATATTTTCCTATGAAACAAAAGCGATGCGCAGCTGCGCGCGCAGAACAAAAGTATACAAAGCACACTTTTGTTCTATTCAAACTATTTTTGTAAAATCAGAAAGGAGAAGAAAATGAGTAAAAAACAGAAACAAATCATCGCTTTGGCAGGTGTTTTCGCACTCACCTTCGGCATTGTCCCCAAAGTAAACGCCATGCACGTTATGGAGGGCTACCTTCCGGGAGGATTCTGTATCGCATGGGGCGCGCTCTGCCTGCCTTTCCTTGCGGCAGGATTTCTATCTATTAAAAAAACCTTAAACGAACACAGAAACCTGATTACCCTGCTGGCTATGTCCGGTGCTTTCGTGTTCGTCATTTCCTCGCTGAAAATTCCGTCTGTGACAGGTAGCTGCTCCCACATGACAGGAACAGGTCTTGGCGCGATTTTATTCGGGCCTTCCGCAGTTTCCATTTTAGGCCTGATCGTCCTGCTCTTCCAGGCAATCCTTCTGGCGCACGGCGGGCTTACCACGATTGGAGCCAACACTTTTTCGATGGCGATTGCCGGACCTTTTGTTTCCTACGGAATTTACGTTCTGTGCAAAAAGATGAACATCAATAAAAAAGCCGGCGTCTTTCTTGCCGCTACACTCGGCGATCTGTTTACATACTGCGTAACCGCCTGCCAGATGGCGCTGGCGCACAATGCGGACACAACGTTCGGCGCGGCTCTTGGCAAATTTCTGGTCGTCTTTGCGCCGACACAGGTTCCTCTTGCCATTATTGAAGGAATCCTCACAGTCATCATCGTTATGGGACTGGAAACTTATGCAAAACCGGAGCTTCGTGCAATCGGATATATAAAGGAGGCGAAATAAAATGAAGAAAACCGTTATCGCAGCAATCATTGCCGTTCTCTTAATTGCGTTTGTGCCATTATTTGCACTGAAGGACGCCGAATTTGGCGGCTCCGACGACGCCGGAAGCCAGGTGGTAGAAGAAGTCGATTCTTCCTATGAACCGTGGGCGGCGCCTGTTCTTGAAAAGATTCTCGGCGGCGAGCTTCCGGGCGAGGTAGAAAGCCTTCTCTTCTGTGTGCAGACGGGTATCGGCGTGGGCATTATTGCCTTTGTCATGGGACGTTTTGTTGAGCGCAAGAAATGGATGAAAGAATAACCGCATTTTCCTGGTGAAAGGAGTTTCCTATGATAATCATTGACAAGCTTTGTTACAATTCCAGGCTTAGATATGAAAATGCCAGTGAAAAGTTTGCCTTTGCAATGATTACACTGTTCATTTGTGTAATGAGTCGTTCCATTGCCGTGGCATGTATTGTGTTATCCGTTACAGGGATTCTTACCGTCTGCAAGGGGGGAATCCCTGTTTCCCGTTATCTCCATTTTTTAACGGTTCCCCTGGCATTTTTACTAATGAGCACCCTTGCGATTCTGCTGCACATCCGGCGTACGCCTATGGACTTCTTCGCGGTTCCCATCGGCGGCTGGTATCTCACTTCCAGCGTACATTCTTTTTTGTATGCCTTGCAGTTGATTCTCACCGCCCTGTCAGCAGTTTCCTGCCTGTATTTTCTTTCTTTTACAACGCCAATACCGGACATTCTGGAGGTGCTGCGTAAGCTACGCTGCCCGAAGCTGCTGATTGAACTGATGCTTCTCATTTACCGTTTCATTTTTGTACTCCTGGAAACTGCCTCGGCCATCCGCACTTCCCAGGACTGCCGTCTCGGAAACCGAGATTATAAAACAGCCCTGAAATCCTTTGGTATGCTTGGCTCTATCCTGATGATACGGGCGGTCAGCCGCTCTAACCAGCTATATGACGCTATGGAAGCCAGATGCTATGACGGCTCTATTCGGGTTTTATCCGAGGACAGGCCCCCCAAGAAAAAAGTAATTGCTGCTATTATCTTATTTGACACCGCATTGTTTTTATTTGCTCTGTGGAGGAGATTTTTCTTATGAAAACCAACGATGATATTATTTTAAAAGCTGAAAATCTGTATTTTTCCTATGACGCTGAAACTTCCCATTCCTTAAACGGGCTTTCCCTGGAAATCCGGCGTGGGCAGAAGATTGCTTTTATGGGAGCAAACGGCAGCGGAAAATCAACTTTTTTCCTCTGCTGCACAGGTATCCACAAACCGCAGTCCGGAACGCTTTATTTTCACGGAAAAGAGATTTCTTATACCAAAAAAGGTCTGCTTGATTTAAGAAGCAGAGTGGGAATTGTGTTTCAGGACCCTGACCGGCAGCTTTTTTCCGCCAGCGTCTACCAGGAAATTTCTTTCGGAATCCTGAATCTTGGCGTTTCGGAAGACGAAGCCAGACAGGAAGTCGAACATGTGATTGAAACCCTGGAAATCACCCCGTTCCGCCATAAACCCACCCATGCGTTAAGCGGCGGGCAGAAAAAGCAGGTATCCATTGCAGATATCCTGGTCATGCACCCGGAAATCATCATTCTGGACGAACCTGCCGCCGCCCTGGACCCCAAACATACTACTATGGTAAATCAAATCGTAGACCAGATGACCGAGGAAGGCATCACGGTTCTGATGGCCACCCATGATGTAAACTACGCCTACCAGTGGGCGGATGAAGTCATGCTGTTTCATGAGGGAAAAGTCCTTATGCACGGAACCCCCGCCCAGGTATTCGGAAATCGTGCTGCGCTCCATGCGACCAATCTGGAGCCCCCCGCAGTTCTGGAGCTTTTTGAAAGCCTTTGCAAAAAGGGAATCCTCAAAGCTTCCCTGCCGCTTCCAAAGGATTTACATACCCTGGAGTCCTACATTGCAGATATTAAAACAAACCCACACTACGGAGGAAAGAAAACATTGTCTACAGAAACAAAAAAAGCGATTCTGGCTGTCAGTTTCGGAACCAGCCACAACGACACAAGAGAAGTCACCATTGACGCCATTGAGCGGGATATGCAGAACGCCTTTCCCGACTACAAACTGTACCGGGCATGGACCAGCAAAATGATTATTAAAAAGCTCAAAAGCCGTGACAACATCCATGTCCATACTGTAAAAGAAGCAATGGAACAAATTCTTGCAGACGGTATCACAGATGTCGTGGTACAGCCTACCCATGTCATCAATGGGATCGAAAATGATTTGATGAAGGAAGACGTCCTTTCCTTCCGTGAGAATTTTCACTCTATCTCTTTCGGAGCCCCTCTTCTTACCAGTGAACAGGACAGTCTCCGGGTCATTCAAGCTGTCATAGAAGAATTTCCTGATTTAAAGCAGGAGGAAGCGCTTGTGCTGATGGGGCACGGAACCACCCATTATGCCAATTCCATCTATGCAGCCCTGGACTACACATTCAAAGACAAAGGCCACAAAAATATCTTTCTCGGCACTGTAGAAGCTTATCCTTCCATGGAAACGCTGATGAAAATGGTAAAAGATTATAATCCGTCTAAAGTCATTCTGGCGCCTTTTATGATTGTAGCCGGAGACCACGCCAAAAACGATATGGCCGGTGATGACCCGGATTCCTGGTACAGCCAGTTTGCGGCGGCAGGCTTTGAGGTAGAAGCTGCATTAAAGGGGCTTGGCGAGTATCCCGGTATCCGCCGTCTCCTGGTGGAGCACCTGAAAGCTGCGGATTCTGAGTAAACCGGGAGGTTTTCTATTATGTTGAAAAAAATCAATGATTTTCTCGCGGGAGTGCCCATGACGGCCGCAGGCGGTATCTTTCTTGTTATCAGCCTTGCACTGTCGCTTACGGGGATAACGCTTCCGCTTGACCCCGCCTGGGGAACGGTCATAATCTGCGGCATACCGCTTGTATACCTCTCTGTCTGGCGGATCCTCTGCAACCCTGGAATCAGCAAGATTTCCTCTGCCCTGCTGATTTCTATCGCTATGGCGGCGGCAATTGCCATCGGGGATTTATTTGCCGCCGGAGAGGTCGCTTTTATTATGGCTATCGGCGCTGTTTTAGAGGAAAAGACCACCCAGCGGGCAAAGAAAGGGTTAAACAGCCTTATCCAGCTCGCCCCGCGGCAGGGACGCAGGTTATCGGACGGAAAGGAAGAAATGATTGCCGCAGAGTCCATCCTGCCGGGCGATCTCCTGCGGGTTCTTCCCGGCGAAACCATTCCTGTAGACGGTGAAATCCTCTCAGGGACGACCTCTGTTGACCAGTCTGTTATGACGGGCGAATCCCTACCCGTCGATAAAACTGTGGGGGACAGCGTTTTTGGCGGTACGATCAACCGTTTTGGAACGGTAGACATCTGTGCTTCTAAAGTCGGTGAGGACAGCTCGCTGCAAAAGCTTATCCGTATGGTAGCGGAAGCGGAAAAGAAAAAAGCGCCGATGGCGCGCATTGCCGACCGGGCGGCGAGCTGGCTTGTCCCTGTAGCTCTGTTGATAGCGATAGCCGCCTTTGCCGTCACAAAAGATATCGTCCGCGCAGTGACGGTACTCGTCGTATTCTGCCCCTGCGCGCTGGTGCTTGCCACGCCTACGGCGGTCATGGCCGCTATCGGACAGGCCACAAAGCACGGCGTTATCATCAAATCCGGCGAAGCCCTGGAAAGAATGGGCAAAGTTGATACCGTTGCCTTTGATAAAACAGGTACGCTTACGAATGGAAATCTTACCGTTAAGGACATTTCTCCTCTTTCAGATACGCTGGACGAGACAGAGCTTTTACGCATCGCCGCTTCTGCCGAACGTTATTCCGAGCATCCTCTTGCCAAAGCCATTACCGCTTATGCCAGACAGCAAAATACAGAGCTGCTCGAAGCGGCAGATTTCCGGATGCTTTCTGGGAGAGGGATATCGGCAGTTATCCGGGGAGAAAAGATATTCTGCGGCAGCGCAGCTTTTCTTAAGGAACAGCAAATCGAAATCTGCGCTATGGCAGAACAGATACTGGAACAATTCAGAACGGAAGGGAAAGCGGTCATTCTAGCGGCAGATCAAAGACGGCTGCTCGGCGCTGTAACGCTCTCTGATACGCTGCGTGATACGGCAGCGTATACGATTAAGAAGCTGCGCAAAACAGGCACGCACGCTGTTCTGCTTACCGGCGACCATAAACAGACGGCAGAATATTTTGCAAAGCAGGCTGGTATTGAAGATGTCCGCGCAGAACTTTTGCCTGAACAGAAGGTATCGGAAATCACAGCTCTCCAGGCGGCTGGACGAAAGATTTGTATGATTGGCGACGGCGTAAACGACGCTCCCGCGCTAAAGACCGCCGACGTCAGCGTCGCTATGGGCGCAATGGGCAGCGATATTTCCGTAGAAGCGGCAGATATTGCCCTGATGAGCGATGATATCTCGAAAATCCCATATCTGAAACGGCTGTCCGACGCCTGTGTGAAAACCATCAAGCTCAGCATTTTTCTGTCCCTCTGCATTAATTTCCTTGCTATCACGCTCTCAATTTTGGGACTGCTGACGCCGACCACAGGCGCGCTGGTGCACAACTGCGGCTCCTGCCTTGTCGTGCTGATCGCCGCGCTTTTGTATGACCGGAATTTTCTCTACTAAACAATAACCGCTTATCGTTATTGCGGACTTCAATACGCTCTATAAGGGAATTTACAAGAGTTAGGGTAAGCTCCTTAATCGTAAACGGTACATATATAATGCATACCTGTACAAAACTGGAGCAAACCTGTATGATAGAAACAGATTTGCTCCAGTCTTATTATTTCACTTCAGATTCCTTTTACAAAATCCCATACTTCCAAAAGATACACTCCAAGTCTGCCCGGCTGATTTTCTCCGCCAGATAATATCCCTTGACGGTTGCCTCAACCCCCTCAAAGAAAATATCAAAATTGAACTATCCGCCGGTATCATAATATTTCCGCAGTTCCGCAAAGTCACGCTGCAGCCTTTCCGGCAAATCTTCCCGAAGTTCTATGATTTATTAAATATAAAGCTCGTTGCTCTTTCTCTCTGAACAGGCTTTTTTTATTGCCAATGCCGCAATTGAAACCATGGCTGCATTTACTTTACGGGCTGATTCAGGACATTCTGTAACGCATCGCATACAAGAAATACACTTCTTACTGTCCGCCGTTTTCAGATTCGCCCTGCTGATCGCCTGCGCCGGGCAATTTTTAGCACAAATCCCACAGCCTGTACAGTGCTTGTCTGCCTTGGGAACCAGACCAGCTCCTCCTGTTTTTTTGTAGGGCCGATTACCTGGTATTTGCAGTGCAGATGTACAGCCAGCTTTCTTAAGCTTATCAAAGATTTTTTCTCCAAAACTTTGCAGTTCACGTCTATCCTGCTGGTCGGGCCTGCCAGTGGCATACTGATGCATGATAGAATGCTCCGCAACTGCCCCAACAGCAGCAACCACATGGAATCCGCTCTGCTCGGCAATATCATTCAGTTCTACGAGTGTATCTTCATATGCACGATTGCCATATACGCAAACAATGATGCAACGTGTTCCGTTTCCATAAATTCTTTTGATCCTCTCGGCTGCGAGGGCAGGTACCCGGCCACCGTAAGACGGGACAGAAATGACCGCAACGTCATCCCCGGTAAAATCAACCACAGAGAAATCGTTCTGTGCATTGGTCAGATCAATTTCATTAACAGGGATATCCCACTGCGACGTAATAGTTTCTGCAATCTTCCTGGTTCCTCCGGTTGGACTAAAAATGATTTGAATGACTTTCATGATATACCTCCTGTAACTTTTAGAACTACACCAATTATAATCATGTGGAGGTGTAATGTCAACATTTACAGGATGCCTTTTGTATGCTACACTATAAAAATCAAAAAAAGGAGGACGTTCCATGCATATCAGCACAAAATGTTCTGTTGCGGTCCATTGCCTTGTTTTCATTTATGAATATGGAAATGTAAAAAAAGTGACCAGTGAGCTATTGTCACTATCTACAGGCAGCAATCCTGTCACAATACGGAACATCCTTAGTTCCCTAAAAAAAGCCGGCGTGATATCAATAAAATCCGGGACTGGCGGTGCCGCCCTGACTGCCCCATTGCAGGAAATAACCTTATACCGGATCTGTAAAGCAATAGAGCCGGATTTTATGAAAAAACTGATTGGCATCCATGCGATGCCTTCCCCTTTCTGCCCTGTTGGGAAAAACATCCATAAAGTATTGGACTGCTCTTATCAAAAGATTCAGGATGATTTATGTAACAGTTTGCAAGCCATCACAATGGAAAACATCATTGCAGATTATCACCGGAATACACAGGATGGGTGAAAAAGCAAATAAGGAGTATTCTGTCTGCCAAACAGGAAACCCCGGAGCTATTCTCTTCCCAGCTCTGTGGCTTTCAATTTACGGTCTTATTTCCATCCCATGTGCGATTTTGTTTTTGAACACAAAGAAAGACAGCGCAAAAAACATTTCTGCCTTCTACGCTGTTTTTCCACCTTTGCAACGCCCATAAAGTTGTATTTTGATGTATTTTCAAATTACTTCCTTATGTGGCGTTAGCAAATGACAGCCCCCTTTTTACGAAAGGTTACTTCCAGTAATCTCTCTCATTGTCAATCATATACAGCAGGGCGTTACAGATACATGCCGCGATATTGCTCCCGCCCTTTCTTCCCCTGGCGACAATGTAAGGCGCGTCAGTCTCCATAATCAGCTCCTTCGACTGCACAACATTTACGAAGCCTACGGGAACTCCTATAATCAAATATGGGGAAATTTTCTTCTCTTCTACCAGTTCATAAAGCCTGATCAGAGCCGTCGGCGCGTTTCCTATGGCGAAAATCAGGGGTTTTCCCATTTTGGCCGCCTTATCCATGCTGGCAACTGCCCTGGTACTGCCCTGCTCCTTTGCTTTCGCCGCCACATCCTTGTCTGACATAAAGCAGTACACCTCGCCCCCGTATTTCGCCAGCGCTTTCTTATTAATCCCCGCCTTTGCCATCTGGGTGTCCGTCACGATACAAGCCCCGTTTTTGATTGCATCCACAGCCTTTTCCACTGCGCCCTCTGAAAAGCACAGGCTGTCCGCATACTCAAAATCTGCGCTTGTATGGATACATCTCTTTACGATTAATTCCGTTCCGGGAATCAGCTTTTTCTCTCCTAATTCTTCCGTGATAATCTCAAAGCTCCTGGTTTCTATCTCTTTTGGTTTTACATTTTCAAGCGGCGCTTTCATCTAAATCCCCTCCTCAAGAATTTCATAAATTTTCTTCATATCCAGATGCTTCCTTAAACCGTCCGCCAGCAAATCATACTGGGTTTCCTTAAACTGCGCGAAGTCCACGCCTGTCATTTCAGAAACGTCAATGCCCTTTTCCTTTCCGATGGCTTCTACTACCCTCTTCGCCACCTGCTCCCGGTCAAAAATACCGTGGACATAAGTACCGTACACATTTTTACAGAAGGCCCCGTCCTGCTTTTTCTCTCCTTTTACCCCGTCCGTGATTTCGGTAAACGGCCGCGCCCCTTCGTGCAGCCTGCTCTCTCCCATATGGATTTCGTAGCCTTCCAGCGCTGTCCCCGCCAGCGTTTCCAGCGGGCCTTCTTCCGCCTCAAAGACGCCGGTAACCCTCGTCCTCGTCTTTGCCCCCTGAAACACCGTATCCATCGGGAGAAGCCCCATGCCTCTCATCTCCCCTCCGGCTTCCACATGCTCCGGGTCTTTCAGCGTCTCTCCCAGCATCTGGTAGCCGCCGCAGATTCCAAACACAATCTTTCCGTCCGCAGCCGCTTTCAGCACCGCGGCCTCCAGCCCGTTCTGACGCATCCACTGCAAATCTTCCATCGTATTTTTCGTGCCCGGAAGAATCACCATATCCGGGTTTTTCAGCTCATACACGCTTTTTACATAGCGCACGGAAACCCCCGGAATCACTTCCAGCGCATTAAAATCCGTAAAATTGGAAATCCTCGGAACCCGGATGACGGCAATATCAATCAGTTCTACGTCCTGTTTTCCCGAAAAACGCTCCGTCAGGCTGTCCTCATCCTCCACCTGGATTTTCAGATAAGGCGCTACTCCCGCTACGGGAATTCCTGTCTTTTCCTCCAGCAGCTTCACCCCCGGCTCCAGAATAGTCTTATCCCCACGGAATTTATTAATAATCATTCCTTTTACCAGCTTTTTCTCATCTTCTTCCAGGAGCATCAGGGTTCCTACAAGCTGTGCAAACACGCCGCCCCTGTCGATGTCCCCTACCAGAAGCACCGGAGCCTTTGCCATTTTCGCCATGCCCATATTTACGATATCTTCCGCCTTCAGATTAATTTCCGCAGGGCTTCCCGCCCCTTCTATCACGATAATATCGTATTCTTTCTCCAGCTTACCGTACGCCTCCAGCACTTTGGGGACGAGCTGCTTTTTGTACTGAAAGTAATCCCTGGCGCTCATCGTGCCGAGGACTTCCCCATTTACAATCACCTGGCTTCCCACATCATTCGTTGGCTTTAATAAAATGGGATTCATCAGAACCGAGGGCTTAATGCCTGCTGCCTCTGCCTGCATGACCTGGGCTCTCCCCATCTCCAGCCCTTCTTCTGTAATAAACGAATTTAAAGCCATATTTTGGGACTTAAAAGGCGCTGCCCGGTATCCGTCCTGTTTAAAAATCCGGCACAAACCCGCCGCAATCAGGCTTTTTCCCGCATTGGACATGGTGCCCTGAATCATAATCGCTTTCGCCATAACGATGTTCCTTTCTTTCTACTCCATGATTTCATGGAGCGTCTTTAAAAGTTTTTCATTTTCCTCCCGTGTGCGCACGGCAATTCTGTAAAATCCCTCTCCAAGACCTTCATAGTTGCCGCAGTCCCGGATGGAAATCCCCCTGTCCATGCAGTCCTTCCAAAGCCCCTTTTTCGCCTTAAAAAAAATGTAGTTTGCGCTGGAACCATAAACAAAAACACCTGTTTCTTTAAGCTTTTCCAGCAGATATTCCCGCTCCCCGGCAATTTTTTCCATAGTAACCCGCACATATTCCTTCTCCTTTAAGGCTGCGATGCCTGCAGCCTGCGCCGCCACCGACACATTCCAGGGCTGCATCACTGCCCGCATCTGCGCGAGCAGCTCCCCGTTGCTGCACAAGCCGTACCCCAGACGGATTCCTGGCATCGCATATTTTTTGGTAAACGCTTTTAGCACAAACAGATTGTCATACACATCCAGCCAGGGCTTCAGCGTATACCGCTCCGGTTCCCTTACAAAGTCCACAAAGCATTCGTCCACTACAAAAAGGGCATTTGATTCCCTGCATTTATCTGCAAGCTTTCTCAAAAACTCCACCTCAGTCAGAACCCCGGTGGGATTATTAGGATTGCAGAAAAATACCATATCCACATCGCCTGTAATCTTATCCGGCAGACTTTCCTGTGGGACAAATCCCTGTTCCTCTTTTAAATAGCAATAGGCAATTTCACATCCGACAGCGCGCAGAGCCTGCTCATACTCTGCAAAAGCAGGCGCAAGCAACAGCGCTCTCCGGGGCTTTCTTGCCAGAGCCAGCCCAAAAATCAAATCTGCCGCTCCGTTTCCGCAGATAATCCCTGAAGCCGGAACTCCCTCTTCCTCTGCCAGCGCTTCCCGCAATTTCCGGCACTGTACATCAGGATAATGACAGATAAACCCTGCCGCTTCTGCCACTGCCTGTTTTACCCTCTCCGGCGTGCCATACGGGTTACAGTTTGATGAAAAGTCTATGGCGTGAGGATAGCGGTAAATATCCCCTCCGTGAATATGTAGCTTTGTCATGTCCCTTCTCCTTTAACACATGGCAATAACCGCCATGATTCCCATCCTCAGAGCTGCAAAAAGAAAAGCTCCCAGCACGGCGCTTCGATACAAAAGACAGTTCGCTCTTCTGATATCTTCATACTCTATTGGGCGGTCTGCATCTCCAATCGTCGGTTTTTCATAAAGCCTGCCAAAATACCAGGCATCTCCCGCAAGCTGTACATGCAGGGCGCCCGCCATCACTGCCTCGGTCTGGGCGGAATTGGGGCTTGCATGGTTATACCTGTCCCTGAAAAAGATTTTCCCGGCATTTTTTCCGTCAAACCCTCCCATATAAGAAACGGCAATCATCAGCCATGCAGAAATCCTGGAGGGAAGATAGTTCACCGCATCGTCAAGCTTTGCCGCATATCTCCCAAAGTTCAGATACTTTTCATTCTTATATCCCACCATAGAATCCATCGTATTCACGCTTTTATAAAAAAACATCAGAGGAGCTCCGCCGAGCGCCATATAAAACAGTGGTGCAATCACCCCGTCCGAGGTATTTTCCGCCACCGTCTCCACGGCCGCCTTCGTAACGCCCTCCGCTGTCAGGTTTTCCGTGTCCCTTCCTACAATCATCGAAACGGCGTATCTGGCTCCCTTCAGATTCCCCTCTTCCAGCTCCCTGTAGACCCGCATACTCTCCTCTTTCAGAGATTTCGCCGCTATCATCTGATAGCACCAGAAGGTTTCCAGCGCCAGTCCCAGTCCTGTGTGCACATGATACGCCCCATACAAAAGCAAAAGCGGAATCCCCCCCCCAAACACGCTGATGAGGATTACCAGAAACAATCCCGCTATCCTCTCTCCTCCCGGCGTATCCGGAAATATCTTCCGCAGCCCTTTTTCCAAAAAGGAAATCCCGTTTCCGATCACCCGTACCGGATGATACAGCCACCGGGGATCTCCTGCGGATAAATCTATCAAAAAGCCCAAAATCAGAGCCAATGCTGTCCACTTCACCATTTAAAACTGTCCTCTCTCTACCGAACGGATTTGCCTTTTTTTATCCCAAAGCCCACGCTCCAGCGTCAGTTCATAATATTCTCCGTTCTTTATCTGCCACTTGAAATACTCCCCGGATGGGACGGCAAACCTGCACAGGATACTCATAACCGTACCGCCGTGGACAACCATAGCCGTCTGACGTCTCCCCTTTGCCCACGCATCCTCCACACACTGTTCAAAACCTTTTTCACAGCGTTTCCTGAACGCTTCCTGACTCTCTCCCTGAGGAAACGGCAGAGTCCCGCCGCTGTCAATCCACGCCTGATAGCGGGCGTCTCCGGCCAGCTCCTTATAATTTTTATTTTCAAACGCCCCGAAGTCACATTCCGCCAGCAAATGATTCCTCCCGCACGGAACACCGGGATAAATCTCCCCTGCCGTTTCCAGGCACCGCCGCATCGGGCTGGTATACACATACTCCGCCGGAGGGTACTTTTTCTCCCGCAGCAGACGGATTCCCTCCCGGCATAAAGGTTCATCCGTCCGGCTTCCTATATATCTGCCCAGCATATTCCCGTATGTTTTCCCGTGGCGTATCAGAATCACCTTAAGCATCCTTGAGTACCGTCCCGATTCCGCACACCACCCGTATTACCTGGCTGCTTTTTGCCGCAATCTCGGTGCAGATGCGCCCCGCTGTTTCCCGGTACTTCCTGTCGAACGCATCTACGGGAACCACGCCGCATCCCAGCTCATTCGAAATCAGCAGAATCCGGGGATTCGAAGCCTGAAGCCTGTCCGCAAGCCCCGCAAGATCCCATTCTTCTTTCAGTCCCTTTTTCACCCATTCATGAAAATGATACATACACCTGCACTGGAAAATTTCTTCAAAGGATGCCAGCGCCCCATCCGTCATCTCCGCATCTTTCAGCCCGAACCGGAGCTTCGCATATTCCTTTTTTCCCTGAAAAGCGCCGCCTGTCACCAGCTTCATAAGTCCTGTTTCTCCTTGTCACATTCTTGTAATCATTTCTCCTGCCACGCTGGAAAACGCAATCACCAATTCGCATATCTGCGTGTGAAATCCCGCTAAATCCCCTGTAATGCCCCCAAACTCTTTCCTTGACATCTTATAATAATACAGATATTCCAAAGCAGCCCCCAGCACGGCGCAGCCCCCGATGACCGGGTTGTACCACAGCATCAGAGCGGTACAGACAACTGCATAAAAGATAGAAACTGCTTTCACACAAGTTTTCTGCGCCCCGTCGGAAAATGCCGCTGCAAGCCCGGTATTCTTTGCCATCGGAAAAGCGGCAATAGAAAATCCCGCCAGCGCCCTGGACAAGACAAACCCTATACACACCACCGGAAGCCCGGTAAGCGTCAGCTCATGATATATGCCCAGATACGCCAGAAAATACACTACAGCCGTGAGGATTGCAAATGCTCCTGCATGGGAATCCTTAAGGATTTCCAGCTTTCTCTCCCTTGACTGATACGAATGCAGAGCATCCGAGGTGTCAAGAAGCCCGTCCAGATGAATCCCGCCCGTCACCATGACAGGGATCAAAAGAAGCGCCACGGCATAAAAGGTACGGCTGTTCACAAGCCGTATCCCCCAATAGCCCCACATCCAGGAAAGCCCCCCGATGATAGCGCCAATCAGCGGAAAGAAGCACATGATATACCTCATATTTTCCTTTGTCCACTCGCTTTTCGGCATCGGTATTTTTGAATACATGGAAAAGGCAATTTTAAAACTGTTCCATAATCTTCCCATCATTCTATCCTTTCCGCACCAGGGGAATCCCGTATACCACCTCTGTCACTCTGGCGGCGAGCTTTGCGATTTCCCGGTTCATCTCTCCTAAATATGCCTGGTATCGGGTTGTCTCCGCATCGTAATCTATGCCGTCGGAAAAGATTTCATTTGTGACAATCACAAGCTGTTCCGCCTGAGCATCTACCTTCCTGATGCCTTCCAGAATCTCGGAAACCGTATCCTCCTTTGCTCCGTCCTCCCGGAACATTTCATTTGCAGTAAGGTTTGACATGCACTCCAAAAGCACACAGGCGCCCTCCGGTATTTCCACAGTTTTCAGTCCCGTATAGCACTCAATCGTCGTAAAGTTTTTCTCTGCCCGCATCCTCCGGTGCCTGTCAATCCTTCTGCGGCTCTCTTCATCAAAGGGAAACATCGTCGCGATATAAATTCTGTCCCTGTCCCCAAAATCCATAACAACCTGTTCCGCATAGGCAGACTTTCCGCTTCCGCTTCCCCCTATAATCAATGTTATCATCGGCTTCTCCTAATCCAACGGCTGATAAGCCTCCATTCCCCAGTCTCCAAAGTCATCCATGCTGTGATAAACTGCCAGCCCTGTGTCCAGAAGCGGGAAAAGATTCAGCGCGCCCGTTCCCTCGCCCAGACACATATCGCAGTGCAGAGGCGCTTCCTTTCCAAGCCGTTCCAGAAGCAGCGCGCCCGCCGGTTCCTTTGACACATGGGACGCCAGCATATAGTCCTTTGCCAGCGGGCACATTGCCGCCGCCGCCATCGCCGCCGTAGCGGAAATCACTCCGTCAATCACGACTGGAATATGGAGCGCGGCTCCTCCCAGATAGAGTCCCGCAAGGGCGGCAAGGTCAAAACCGCCTACCTTTGCCAGCACGTCCACCGCATCGTTTTTGTCCGGCTTATGAAGCGCTACCGCTTTTTTTATCACGTTGATTTTCCGCATCAGCCCCTCGGTGGAAAGCCCGGCTCCCCTCCCGGTCATCTGCTCAACCGGAAGCTCCAGAAGCACAGACGCCACCGCACTGCTGGTCGTAGTGTTTCCGATTCCCATCTCCCCGGTAGCAATCATCTGGTATCCCTTTTCCTTCATCATCTCCGCTACTTCGATTCCCGTCTCAATGGCGCGTATCGCCTGTTCCCGGCTCATGGCGGGCTCTTTTGCCATATTTTTCGTCCCATAGGCGATTTTGCGGTTCAGGATGCCAACCTCTGCGGCAACACCCACATCCACAGGAAACATATCGCACCCCACGCTTCTGCACATAATGCTGGAGGCCGCCTTTCCCGAAAGAAAATTTTCTGTTACCAGAGCTGTTATCTCCTGCCCGCTCTGTGTGACTCCTTCCTCCACCACGCCGTTATCCGCGCACATAGGAACCAGCACCCTTTTCTCCAGGCGGACGTTCGGATTTCCTGTCATCCCCGCTGCCTGCACCACCATATCCTCCAGCTTTCCCAGGCTGTGGAGCGGATGCGCAATGCCATCCCAGCGCTTTCTGCTGTACTCCATCGCCGCCTCGTCAAGAGGTACGATTTTCTCTAACGTTTCCTGCAAATTCATGTGTCTCTCCTCCTTACTTCCGCTTTTAAAACTTACGGCACGCATTTAAAAATGCTTCTGCGAGCTTCGTATTCCCATAGTAATAAAAGTGGGGAAAGCCCGCCAGCATCGTATCGGTGCTATGCATACATTCCCATCCCCGGCTGCTCTCCGGCTTCTGTGCATAGAAATCCGTCCCGCAGTTTGTCGAGTCAAAATAATGAAACTCATGGGCAGGACAGGCGCCAATCTCCTCCCCAAATACTGTCCCTTCCTTTTTGCTCGCAGAAATATATCCAAAACGGGAAAGCTTTGGCGTTTTATATGCCCTTCCATGAATAGCGCCCACACCGTTACAGGGATTTCCCTCTCCATCTTCAAACGTATCATGCAGGTACATAAAGCCTCCGCACTCTGCCATCACAGGCATTCCCTGCCCCAGCTTCTCCCTGATTTCTTCCCGGAGCGCGGCGTTTTTTTCGAGCCGCCTGCCGAAAAGTTCCGGATAGCCTCCGTACAGCAAAAGCCCGTCCAGATTTTCAGGCAGCCTGCCGTCCCTGAGCGGCGAAAACGGTATTAACTCAGCCCCCAGCTCTTTTAAGAGTTCCAGATTATCCTCATACGCAAAACAGAACGCTTCATCCCT
The DNA here is from genome assembly GCF_943193015.1 of Hominisplanchenecus murintestinalis. Lineage (NCBI taxonomy): Bacteria > Bacillati > Bacillota > Clostridia > Lachnospirales > Lachnospiraceae > Hominisplanchenecus > Hominisplanchenecus murintestinalis. The sequence goes on along the minus strand of NZ_CALPCM010000009.1, from coordinate 68,117 downwards.
TGCAAACCCGATGCGCACTTTTTCCTGTCCCTTTAACATGCTTTTCCCCGCTTCAGCACAGTCTGTTTCCTCATATTCTCCCGCGCTCTCCGCCAGTTCCAAAAGCCCGTCCAGATCCAATGTCCCTTCCAGAATCTGTGCCAGACGGCAGAGCTTTTCCCGAAATCCCTCCACCTCCTCAGGCATTACCAGCCCCAGATGTCTGCTCTCAATCACACACTCCTCCACCTTCGGCACATAACCGTACACCCGGATTCCCAGTTCCTCTTCTGCCATCTTTTTCACCCGTGGATAAAGCATAGGGGACATCTGATTTAAAATCACGCCCTTTATCCCGCTGTCCTTCCGAAACCGGATAAAACCTTCTATGTAAGGCAGTATGGAAACACTCATACCCTTGCAGTTTACGATCAGGACAGCGGGGGTATCCGTAACCCGCGCCAGGTCGTAAGCACTTGCCTTTGTGGTTGTCCCTCCCACTCCGTCATAATAGCCCATGACTCCTTCCATCACCGCCAGACTGCAGCCCTTACTGTTTTTCGCCAACAGATGCCTTATTGTCTTTTCATCCGCAAAAAAGGTGTCCAGATTCCGGGACTTTGTGCCGATAACTTTTGTATGGAACATCGGGTCAATGTAATCCGGCCCGCATTTAAAGGACGCCGGGGTCAGTCCGCGGTTTACAAACGCCTGGAGAATCCCACAGGTAAGCAGCGTCTTTCCGCTGCCGCTCGCGCCTGCCGCCAAAAGAAAACGGGGTATTTTCATAACTATTCCTTCTTTCCTATTCCTGCCGCCTTTTTCCTGTGCACGAAATAATCGTAATCGGGTTTTCCCCTGTCATCATGTGATAATTTCCCGCCGTTTTCGCCCTGCTGACCGCCGCCTGAACGATTTCCGTATCTTCCACAGGCAATGCTTTCAGACAGTGCAGCGTCTCTGAAACGGTCTCAAGGGCAATACAGTTTATCACTATCCTTACTTCCGGGTTTTTCTCAAGAAGCAGCTCCATGATTTCCTTCATCTTCCCCGAAGAGCCGCCGATAAACACATGGGTCGGCGGCTGCAGGCCCTCCATCGCAAAAGGCGCTTCTCCCTCCACGATTTCCAGGTTATCCGCTGCAAATTTTATCTTATTTTTCTTCAAAAGCTCCACTGCCAAAGGTTTCTTTTCGATGGCATAGACTTTTCCCTCCGGCATCCGCACCGCCATTTCCACCGCGACAGAACCCGTGCCCGCGCCGATATCGTAGCATACGGAATCCTTTTTCAGCCCCAGTTTGGAAAGAGAAACCGTCCGTATTTCCTCCTTCGTCATAGGCACCTTATCCCTGATAAATTCCCCGTCCCGGATTCCATGCGTCGCCGGAAGCTCTTCATAATCCTCATTCTCAATACACACCACGCTGAGCGTATCCGCCTGATATCCCACAAAGTCCTGCGGCTTCCCGTGAAGGATTTTTTCTTCCCGATAGGAAAGCCGCTCCCCGGTATACATGGTCACGTTTCCAAGCCCGTATTCCAAGAGTTTCTCTGCCGCAGACGCAATCCCGCCCGTGGTTCCAAGAATAGAAAATACTTTACGATGATGTTTTACAAGGGACGCCAGATTGCTTCTCCTGCCATGCGCACTGGTGATGACCGCGTCGTCCCACGGCTTCCCGATACGGCTCATAAAGTACGCCACCGACGAAATCCCACATATGATGTGTACCTGTTTTCCAAGTACCGCGAGCAGTTTCCTTGCCCCGCTGTAAAAGCCGACGTCTCCCGACAGAACCACCGCGATTTTCTCATATTCCGGATGGCACGCTATGTAATCTCTAATTTTCGCGCTGTCATACTCCTGATATGTGTCCTGCCCAGCCTCCGCACAGGCTTCCACCATCCGCTTCGCCCCTATGATTACATCTGCTTCCCGCAGAACCCTGGACGCCTCTTCCGTGCGGCTTTCCCTGCCTCCCATGCCGATTCCCACAAGAGAGACTTCAGCAGTGGACGGAATTGAAAACTTTTCACACAGCAACCTTTTACATGCATTCACGGAAATCCCTGTTTCCTTCAAAGGTCTTCCGATAATTACCGGAATACAGCCGCACTCCCTTGCCGCGTCCAGCTTTTCCTGAAAGCCCCCGGTATTTCCCGACCTCTTGGTAACCAGATATCTACAATCCAGCTGACGCAGCATCGCCGCATTTAGTTCTTTCGAAAAAGGCCCCTGCATACAGATTAAATTCCGCCCCTTAAATCCAAGCCGCGTACATTCTTCCGCCACCTGCGGAAGCGAGAGCACTCTTAAAAAGACCCTGTTCTGATAATCCGGTAAAGCCGTATACTTCGCCGCCTCCTTGCTTCCCGTGGTTACAAGAACATTGCCCTCCGTCTGTTCCAGAATGGCAGCCGCCGCCTCCACGCTGTCAGCAAAGATGCACTTCCCGTCCTCCAGATCTCCCTGATTTTCCCTCAGCACCCTCACATAAGAAGCCCCTGTCCTCTCACATGCTTTTCTTATGTTCTCCGTGACCTCGACGGCGTAGGGATGCGTAGCGTCAATCACCAGCGGAAGATTTTTTTCTCTCATCAAAAGCTCCATGCGTTCCTCATCCAGCCGCTCATGAGAAATTTCCAGGCATCCACCCTCCGGCAATAACTCCTCCCCGTATTCCGTAGCCACGCATATATATGCGGGAACCTTCCGCTTACTGAGGAACTCTGCGAGCAGCCTTCCCTCTGTTGTCCCTGCAAAAACAATTACTTTACACATGCTTCCCCCTTTTTGGGCAGCAGATCAGATAAGGCGGCCTGCTACACGCAAATTTTGTTTCAAATCCTATATCCCCTCGGAGTAACCATCTTCCCTCCGATTTCCACTGTCTGGGAATTACCGATAAATACCGTGGTGAACATATCCACCTTCGTATCCCTCAGCTCCTTTAACGTCAGAACCCTGCTCTCTTCCCCGTCTCTTCCGATGTTCCAGACAATCCCGCAGACAGTCTCCGGCGCTTTATATTCCATCATCAGCTTACATGCCTTTTCCAGATAGTCATGGCGCTTTTTGCTGGAAGGGTTGTACAGGCAGATCACAAAGTCTGCTTTGGAAGCCTCCAGAAGCCTTGCCTCGATTTTCTCCCACGGAGTCAGCAGATCGCTTAAGCTGATCAGGCAAAAATCATGAATCAGCGGCGCGCCCAGCACTGCCGCCCCGCCTGTCGCCGCAGTAACGCCGGGTATCACCTGAAGCTCTACCTCCGGATAGTTTACGCCCGTCTCATACATCAGCCCCGACATTCCGTAAACGCCCGCATCCCCGCTGCAAATCATCGAAACGTTTTTTCCCTTTTTCGCTTCCTCAAACGCCAGGATACAGCGGTCGACCTCCTTTTTCATCGGCGTCGTCATGAACTCTTTTTCGGGAAAATGTTCCCTTACCAAATCCACATACACCGTATAGCCGATAATTACATCGCTCTTCTTCAATGCTTCCGCCGCTTCTATCGTCATCTTTTCGTAGGCTCCCGGCCCGATGCCTACCACATACAATTTATTCAAATTCCACCCTCCAGTCTTTCACGGCAAGCGCAGCAGTAACGCCGTCCCGCGCATATTTTCTGCCGATTAATCTTCCTGCTTTTCCGTCTGTGCTGCTTCCCAAAACCGCTGCTCTTTCACATACATTATCCACCCCGGTCACTTTCTCCACAAATCCGGAAGCCGTAAACGTACCTTCCGCCTGCCTTAACTCTTCCGCCGTATAGGTCAAAAACGGCAGGTTTCTCTCCCTGCAGTATTCCAGGACTCCTTTTTCTTCTTTTTTCAAATCAATGCTTGCTACCTGCGCCACTGCTGCAGGAGAAACAGAAATCTCCTCACATGCCCTGCGGATTACATTTTCCACTGTTTCTTTTGGCGTTCCCTTTTTACAGCCCACGCCCACCGTGATAATTTCCGGAACCAGATAAAGCGTATTTGTAAAAAGGCGTTCCCTGTCATTAAGCGTAACGAAAATCCCAAGCTCCGGCCTTTCTTCCTGCGCTTTACAGAGACATAGTCCGCGCGGCAGTTCCCCCTCGCAGAAAAAATCTGTGCCGAAACCGACTTCTTCCCCTGCAAGCAGCGCGGCAGAAACCTCCTTTGCCAGCTTCATATCAGAAATCCGGCATCCGTTTTTCTTAGCAAAAACATCTACGGCAAATTTCCGGTTTAAATCGGTTGCCGTCGTCACAACCGGCTCGGCACCGACCAGTTCCGCAATCTCCCATGCCAGCTCATTCGCCCCTCCGAGATGCCCGGACAGAAGAGAAATCGCATAATTCCCTTTCTCATCCACAACCACAACCGCCGGGTCTGTTTTCTTGCTTTTTACGAACGGGGCGATACTCCTCACTGCAATCCCGCAGGCCCCTACAAAAACGATGGCGTCGCTGTCGGCAAATCTCTTTCCCGTCCATTCCCTTACCGATTCCGTAACAGGCTCCGAACACGTTTCCACGTTTCCCAAATCCTTCACACTCTTCTGGCATGTCGGTTCTTCTGAAGAATTCTGTACTTCCGTCCGGCATACGGATTCCTCCGCCGGATTTTGTACTTTCTCCCGGCATTCAGATTCCTCCGGCATTTCTTTTACATATTTACTCTTCCGGTAAGACTTCACCTCATAGAAACGCTCTTGTAAGTCCCCGCAGATTCTTTCTCCTAAGCAGCAGCCTGTCCGACTAAAACTAATGATTGAAATTTTCATTCTACTATATCGCTTCCCTTGCGGAATTCTGTAGTAAATCCAGGGTCGTACAGCTTCGAACGCTCATAAGAATGATGGGCGACCACATCCCCAATAATCATCAGCGCCGTTTTCGTGATATTATTTTCCTTTGCAGTCTGCGCCAATGTTTCCACGGTGCAGACAAAAGACTTTTCATCCTCCCAGGTGGCCTTATACACAATCGCCGCCGGGGTATCCGGCGCATATCCCCCGGCAATCAGCCTCCCGGAAAGCTCGTCCAGCATTCCGGCGCTCAAGAACACCACCATCGTGGCATGGTGCGCAGCAAAAGACTCAATGCTTTCCTTCTCCGGCACAGGCGTCCGTCCCGCCATACGTGTAATCACCACGCTCTGCGACACACCCGGAAGCGTATACTCCAAGTTCAGGGCTGATGCAGCGCCGCTAAAAGAACTGACGCCCGGACAGTAATCATACGCGATTCCTCTCTCATCCAATACATCCATCTGCTCCCGGATGGCTCCATAGAGACAGGGGTCTCCTGTGTGGAGACGCACTGTCATTTTCCCTTCCTTCTCTGCCTGGAACATCACCTCCAGCACTTCCTCCAGCGTCATTTTGGCGCTGTTATAAATCCGGCAGCCGCCTTTTGTCTCATCCAAAAGCACAGGATTGACCAACGAGCCTGCATAAATAATGACATCCGCTTTCTCCAAATATTTTTTTCCCCGGACGGTGATTAAGTCTGCCGCCCCGCTGCCTGCACCTACAAAATGTATCATATCGTATCCTCATTTCTTTTCTCTTTTATAACTGTTCAGTACCTTCACAGTTCCGATGCAAAAATCCATGAAAATCGTCTTTAACGATGGAATTTTTGCACTCTTGAATCATATTTTCACGGTCTCAGCAGCAAGTGCTTCGACCTGTTCTGAATCAGTTACTCTCTTTTACAATAATCAGGGAGTAATACCCCGCTGCTTCCGGGATTTCCTCTGCTGATTCGTAAATTTTTTCTGATTCCATTCCGCAGTTTTCAATCATCACCGCCTGCTGCCCGCTTTTTAAAATACTCTCTCTGACCTGTTTCATTTTCTTTCCTGTTTTCATCAGAACTTTCGTACCCGGAAGCTTTAAAATCCCCTCCAGCTCTTCCGCTTTGTAGGTAGCCGGAATCACGTGAAGCGGCTCCGCCCTCTCCACAAGCCCCATATTCAGCCTTGCCGCCACGGCACAAAAAGAAGTGATTCCGCTGACAATCTCCACCTCATATCCTCTTTCCAGAATCCTTTGATGGACATACAGATACGTGGAATACACCGTCGGATCCCCCAGCGTAAGAAAAGCTACCTGCCGTCCCTGTTTCAAATGAACTTCCACATCGTCCGCCGCCTTTTTATGGTTTTCCTCCAGCACGGCGGCGTCTTTTGTCATAGGCATGGCAACCGGCAGCAGGATTTTCTCATCCAGCCCGCCGTACACGCTTTTGGCAATCTGGTACGCCACACTATTCTCCGTATCGTTTCCCGGTACTGCAATCACTTCACTTTCCTTTATCAAACGCAGCGCCTTTAACGTGAGAAGCTCCGCATCTCCCGGTCCTACCCCTAATCCAAACAGTTTTCCACTCATCTTTCATATCTCCTTATATTTCTTTTTCCCACGGACATTGAGTCGGACAAGCGCTGTCTGGCTACGTTCGGCATGTCCCGGACTCCGGTATTCCATGCTGTTTTCTCAGAAACTGTGCCAGCTCCTGTACATTCTCCGTCTCTCCCAGATAACCATATTCATTCGAAAAAAGCACGGCTCCCAGAAGCATCCTGCCGTAAACTCTGTGATTCAGGTAATACAAAATCCTCCCTGTCATCTCCTTCATAGTTTCCGTTAAAAGCTTCTCCCTCTTTATAATTCCCAGCGCCTCATCTGTGGTAACTGTATCCAGGATTTCTTTTGCCCCTTCCAGAGAGATTCCCGCCCGCAGGGCATTGCCCGCCAGCACCTCCGCCCTGGCGTCCGCGCAGCGCGAATGCGTATTCATAATCCCCGCCGCAACCTTTGCAAACTTTCCGATATGAGAGACAAATAAAATCCCTTTAACTCCCATATCCAGCGCCATATCCAGCGTCTCTCCTACATAATTACTACATTTCATACTATCTGCAAAAGGCAGCTCCATATGCTCCTTCAAATAAGCCGCGCCGTAATTCCCCGGCGTTACCAGAAGATACTGCGCGCCATTCTCCACCTTCTGACGCATCTCCACTTCAATGCTCCGAACCAGCGCCGCCTCACTCATGGGCTCTACGATTCCGGAAGTCCCCAAAATCGAAATGCCTCCCTCAATTCCAAGCCTTGGATTAAACGTTCCGGCCGCCGTCTTCGCCCCGTCCGGCACGCTCACCGTCACGAAAAGACCTCCATCATAACCCGCCGCATCGCAGATTTCTTCCAGTTCTTTCTCTATCATGGCTCTGGGTACTTTATTAATCGCCGCGCTCCCCACAGGCTGCTCCAGTCCCTTTTTCGTAATCCTGCCTACGCCCTCTCCTCCGTCAATGCAGATACCCGGCGCATTCCTTTTTTCAACCTTTGCATAGATTTCCAGCCCGTCCGTCCTGTCCGGGTCGTCTCCCGCATCCTTTTGGACGGCACAGGAAACCCAATTCTCTCCTCTCGTCATATGCAGGATTTCCAGATTCAGCGAAATCCCTTTCGGCGTCATAAGCTCCGTATACCGACAGCTCTCGTCCAGCAGAAGCATCCTGCCCGCCGCCTTTGCCGCCCCGGCCGCACACGACCCGGTCGTATAGCCAAACCTCATTTTCTTATTATTTTTAATGCTGTAATACCCTTCCAGACCTGTATGCTTCCCGGCCATTGGGCTCCTCCCCCGCTTCTTCCTCATAGTGCGGCATGTCACAAATCATTTCCCCTGCCAACATGAATCAACAGAAAAAGAAAAATCCGCAGTCCTATAGACAACGGATTTTCATCTTATGATTTATGAAAACATCCGGTTGCCGCAGACTGCTTTCATGATTCTCTGAAAATACTATGTATCTGGCTCTACAGTAACGGACTTGCGCAGGAATTTCACCTGCTTCCATAAGTCATTTTCAGTTTCAGTTTTCTTTCACTTTTTTCATTATATGATTTCCCACTGCAAAAGTCAACGGGAAGATACGAGGAATGTTTGTAGCGGTTTGCATTTGCCCCTATTTTTGTACCGTCGATATACACCGCTAACCTTTTATCCCAAACCGCACTTCGCAGTCCTTCCGGTAAAACGATATTCCATAGCAGTCAATGTTCCTGTACCCCTCCGCGCGCAGCTCCTCCGCATATTTCTTATCGGAAATCTGCCCCAGCGCTTTCTCTGCGTCTGATTCCAAATTGTCAATCTTATCAGAAACCTTGACTTCCAAAATAAATGCCCTCCCCCGCAGCGACGGGCTTTTCACTACCAGATCCGACCGGCCGTTCCCAGTCTCCCTGTTTGATTTCACCAGGTACTTATCGCTCTGGCTTAAAATCCCAGTCAGAAAGCCGTGATAAAAATTTTCTGCGCTGTCATAGAAACTGATCACTGAAAAAAGCTGCCCGCTCAGGATTTCGCCCATTTTTTCCGCATTTCCCTCTTCCATAGAACGGTACAAATCCCGGAAATCCTGCTTTTTAACAGTCTCCCGAAACCACCCTAAAATGGTGTTCTGATAAATGGTCTTTACTTCCGCATTCGGAATCCGCGCCCGCAGGAAAATTGACAGCTCCTTAAAATACTCGCTCTCCTTCGTCAAATATCCAGTAAAATACAAAAAGTTCCACAAATTCTCCCCACTGCTGCACATATCCCCATAGGTTACTTCCTCATGCACCTGAATATCCATAGTCTTTCCCGCAAGAAGCATTTCAATCTGCTCCCTGGTTTCCATATCTGCCCTGCGGATGAGATCCTTTATAATGTCATTGGAACTGGTATTGATCCAGTATGGGCGCGGAAACGCCTGAACATCCGTCCGCAAATCATACAGGAAATTGATCACGCTCCAGGGATTATAAACCTCCGTATCGCCAAAGGTATAGCCGTCGTACCATGCTTTCATATCACCAAACCGGCTCTCCACTCCGTAATATTCCATCATCCCCAGCACTTCCGCCTCCGTGAAGCCAAAATGCTCACTGTACTGCTTATCCAGCACGGAAATCATCTTTAAATGATTCAGTCCTGTAAAAATACTCTCCTTAGAAATCCGCAGGCATCCTGTAATCACCGCCAGCTGCAGATAGTCATTTGTCTTTAATGCCGACTCAAAAAGAGAGCGGATAAAGCTGACCATTTCTTCATAAAATCCCTGAAAATATGCGTTTTCAAGTGGAACATCATACTCATCCAGTAAAATTACCGTATGCTTCCCTGTCGCTTGATAAAGGCATTTGCTCAAAAATTTCAGCGAGCCGGAATAATCATCATATCCCGCTTCTTCATTTGCCAGCTTCTGAAACATTTCTTTATCCCCGGCGTCAACCCTTTCGCTCTCCAGAATAAAACTATGTCTTTTGAATTCCTCCGCGATTTCCCTTTTCAGTTTTACGTACGCTGATTCAAAAGCAGGCTGCTTCGCTGATTTTAAGGTCAGGCTGATAACCGGATACTTCCCCATCTGCCCGGCATATTCCCCGCCCGCGTCCATAATCTTAAGCCCCTGAAAAAGCGTCCTGTTCTGCGCGTTTTTCTCCTGGTCTCCAGTGTCCTCAAAAAAATAGCGGAGCATACTGAGATTCAGCGTTTTTCCAAAGCGTCTGGGACGGGTAAATAAATTTACTTCGCATTTCAAATCTAGAAGATCTTTTACAAGCATCGTCTTGTCCACATAACAATAACCTCCCAATACCAATTTTTCAAAATTATCTACGCCAATTGGCAAAACTTTTTTCATTCAGCCACCTCCACTATAATCTGAAATACCTGCTTATCTTCCCTCTGCGCCCACTTAATTTTTATTATACTTTATCTCTCCCAAATGTACAATCATTTATCTGCAGACAAAAAAACTGGCTTCCGGTATTTTTCCGTCAGCCAGTTTTTCTATTCTTTTATGCTATCGGTTCAAAATCCGCAACTCCGTGTTTACAGAGCGGACAGATGAAATCTTCCGGAAGTTCATCTCCCTCGTACACATAACCGCACACTTTGCAGACAAAGCCTTTCTTCCCTTCTGTATCAGGTTTCGGCTTTACATTGTTCTGATAGTAGGTATATGTCATGGTTTCCTTATCGGAAAGCACTCTTGCTTCTGTCACGGCGCAGATGAACATGCCGTGCGTATCAAGGTCGATGTACTGCTCCACCTTCAGCGACATAAAGGAGTTGATATATCTCGGCAGAAAAGCAAGTCCATTATCCGAGCGCAGCGGCGTTTCGTCCGCAAATTTATCCACCGTCCTTCCGCTCTGGAAGCCGAATCTCTCAAAAACGCTGAACGGCGCGTCCACGGACAGGCAGTTCACGTTCATGCACCCTGTCTGCTTAATCACATGATGCGAATAATTCTGCTTATTAATCGTCACTGCAATCCGGTTCGGCGTGTTTGTAACCTGCGATACCGTGTTGACAATCAGCCCGTTATCCTTCTTGCCATCGTTGGACGTCACCACATACAGGCCATAACCAATATTGAAAAGCGCAGTCAGATCATTCTTATTCGCCGTCTCATCGCGCTGCGCCAGATAATCTTTACACAGCTCTTCCGCAAGATCCTCCAACTGTGCAGAACTGCTTTCATTCAACGCGGACATAATCTTCACTGTCGTATCTGTAAACGTCAGGTTCTTGCAGCCGGAGAGCATATTTTTCATCGTTTTCGCGGCAAGCGGCGCCCAGGAACCGTTTTCTATCAGGCCGATTGTCCTGTTCTGGAAATTCCGCTCCGTCAGATGATGGATAAACTCTTTCATAAATGGGAAAATATCTGCGTTATAAGTAGTAGTAGCCAGAACAAGCCTGCCGTAACGGAATGCATCTTCTACCGCTTCCGCCATATCACACCGCGCCAGATCGCACACAACTACCTTCGGGCAGCCTTTCGCTTTCAGTTTTTCCTCCAGGACTTCAACTGCCCGCTTCGTATTTCCATAAACCGAAGTGTAGGCAATCACGATGCCCTCGCTCTCCACACCGTATGATGACCAGGTATTGTACAGGTTCAAATAATATCCCAGGTTCTCTGTCAGCACCGGGCCGTGCAATGGACAGATTTTCTCAATCTCAAGACCAGACGCCTTTTTCAGAAGCGCCTGCACCTGCGCGCCGTATTTCCCAACGATTCCGATGTAATACCTTCTCGCTTCGCACGCCCAGTCTTCTTCCACATCGTTCGCCCCGAACTTTCCAAATCCGTCTGCGGCAAACAATACTTTGTCCGTACTGTCATACGTCACGATAACCTCCGGCCAGTGTACCATCGGCGCCGCTACAAACGTAAGCGTATGCTTTCCGAGACTCAGCGTGTCGCCCTCTTTCACCACGATACGCCCGTCGGCAAAATCCGTCCCGAAAAAGTTCTGCATCATCACAAACGCCTTTTCGCTGGAAACAACCGTTGCCTCCGGATAAATTTTCATAAAATTCGCGATATTCGCAGAATGATCCGGCTCCATATGCTGTACAACCAGATAATCCGGCTTCCTGCCGCCAAGTACGGCCGCTATGTTATCCAGCCATTCATGCGTAAAATTGCGGTCAACCGTATCCATCACCGCAATCTTCTCATCCAGAATCACATAGGAATTGTAAGCCATGCCATTTGGCACCACATACTGCCCTTCAAACAAATCCACTTCATGGTCGTTCACACCCACATAACGGATGTCCTTTGTAATCTCCATATTCCGTCACCTCTCTGTTTCATTTATAGTATTTCCCTGAAGAAATCTTCTTCCAGTCCACAAGACCAGACTCTCATAAGGATTATACTACAAACCCTGGAAAAAGTATATTGATTTTCCAACTTTTATGCCCTCTTTTTATTGAATAAAGTCCAACATTCGCTCAATAATTCCTTGTTTCTCCGTCCGGCTCATGATAAAGTATTACCAAAGATAATATTTTCAAGCTTTCATTACCACTACATCCAAAATTATGCAAACCTATAAAGAGGGAGGACTAAAAATGAAGAAAAAATTCATGCTATTTACACTTGCGTTCGGAATCATCCTGAGTGCATTCTCGTTGAAATCCTTTTCAGCAAACGCGGCGGAAACAACGCCTGCAACAGAATCCGCCGACGTCGCTATTGATGCTGAAAACTTCCCGGATGAATATCTCCGAAAAGATATCCAATCATTTGACCTTAACAGGGACGGCGTATTGGATGAGGCGGAAATCGCAAAAGCCACCATGATTTCTATCCCCAATGAAACTTCCACAGTAAAGGGACTGGAATATTTTACTGCCCTGGAAGATTTAAGCGTCTGTCTCAATGACAATCTCTCTGCCCTTGACCTGAGCGATTTCGTCTCTCTGCAGAAATTATATCTTTCAAAAGTTCCCAACCTGGTTTCCATCAATCTGAACGGCTGCTCTTCCCTGCAAAGGTTAGAGCTTTATCATATGGACGGACTGTCCTCCGTTGAATCAAACGGATGTTCTTCCCTGAAAGAACTGAATATTCAGACCTCAACTCTGGCTTCCCTGAATCTGGAGGATACCCCCGCTTTACAGCATCTAGCGATCTATGCTTCAACCATAGGTTCCATTAACCTGCCAAACTGCGCCGCCCTGCAATCTTTAACGCTCTCCGGCGTGAATATAACTTCCCTTAATATGAGCGGCTACACTTCTTTGCAAACAGTAGATTTTGAGAAAGTCACGAACCTGGCTTCCCTCAACCTAAGCGGCTGTACCTCTTTGCAGGAAGTATCCCTCTACTACGTTACAAACCTGACTTCTCTCAATCTAAGCGGATGTACCTCCCTGCAGGAAGTATTTTTCTTAGAAAGTGACGTGATTTCTTTCGATCTAAGCGGATGTACCTCTCTGCAGAAGTTATCTCTCTGGTCGGCTTATCACCTGAACTCCCTGAACCTGAGCGGCGATACCTCCCTGCAGGAATTAACTGTTCACGAAGCAGAGCTTGCTTCCCTCGACCTGTCCGACAATACCGCCCTGGAAAGACTCCAGCTTGACAACTGTGGGCTTCTCTCCCTTGATGTAAGCCATAACACTGCTTTGCAGCATTTAAATTACTACTCCTCAGATATATACCTCCGTTCCATTAACCTGCGTAACTGCACTGCACTGACCGATTTACTTATCTCCAGATTAAACACATTTTCCCTGGATTTAAGTGATAATACTGCCCTAACAACACTAATGTTCGAAGACTCAAAACTCGATGTCCTGGATTTAAGGTCTAACACTTCCCTGGGCAGCCTGACTTTATATGACACAAGCTTAAATTCTCTTGATATAACCCCTAACGTTCCCCTGGCCAGCCTGGATTGTGACGGGACAACTTTAACTTCCCTTAATCTGAGCAACTTCACCAGCCTGTTAGGGCTTCGCCTGGCAGATAAAGAAATTTTAACCTCTCTCAATCTCAGCGGATGTTCTTCCCTGCAAGAACTTTTCATAAGCCGCAATGTGATTTCCGCTGACCTGAGCGGATGCTCTTCTTTGAAAAGCTTGTCTGTCTCACACTCAAACATGGAATCCCTCAACCTCAATGGCTGCTCTTCCCTGCAGTCTTTCACTTGCGTCTATGCTCCCCTGTCTTTTCTCGATTTGAGCGGATGTTCCTCTCTCCAGTACCTGGAATGCATGGAAACAAATTTAACTTCCCTTGATTTAAGCAGCAATACCGCCCTGTTATCCCTGCGCATCACCAACGATGAAATCGCAGACCTGCAGTGGGGGCTGCGCGCAAGGTTTCGGATTGACCCTCCGGGTCCAACGGCGGAAGAACTTTCTCAGGTATTACCTTATCTTCTTATTGGAGATACGCTTTCTGAAGCTGAGCTGCAGCAGCTTAAAAAAGAGTTCGCTGAAGCCCAGGCCGCTTATGATGCATACGAATCTTTCTCTTCCCTTGATTTGAGCAACTGTACCGCTTTACAGTCCTTTGAGTGCCACGGCGCGAAGATTTCAGAGCTTGACCTGAGCCACAACACTGCCTTGCAGTCCCTGTCGCTCTCCTTTACAGGCATTAGTTCCCTTGACCTGAAAAACAATACTGCTCTGCAGTCCCTGAGTATCCTGAATTTAGATAATCTTGTCTCCCTCAATTTAGCTGACTGTTCTTCTCTTTTGGACGCGGAAATTTCATCCAATATAAGCCTTTCTTCTCTTGATTTCAGCGGCTGCTCCTCTCTGCTGGACTTGACAGTTTCAGATATGAACGCCCTGACTTCCCTTACTCTGAACTGTCCTTCCCTGGTAGAGCTGGACATTATCCATAACATGGGACTCACTTCCTTTAACCTGGGACATTGCCCGTCCTTGCAGAATTTAAATGTTACACAAAATTTCTACCTGATTTCTCTTGACGCCAGCAGCTGTCCTGAACTCCGCACATTATCTTGTGTAAACAGTTCCTTGGTTTCTCTTGACGTCAGCAAATATACGAAGCTCCACAGCTTAAACTGCACCTATAATTCCTCTTTGGAGTCTCTTACCCTGAATCCCGGCCTTGAGAAATTAACCTGCTATGAAAATGCTTTAGCTACCCTCAGCGTGCCCGACGGATGCCTGTATGATTCTGATTCTTCCTGCATCCAATCGGTAAGAGCCCGTCCATACCAGCAGGACACCCAGTGGAAATTAAATTTGTCCGGTATCGTTGGACCAGAGAACCTTGACAAAATCACAATCACATCAGATAACGCCCAGCTCTCGAACGGAATCGTCCTGTTTAAGAGCGAAGAAAAGCCCGCTACTTTATCCTATCTATACGACGCCGGTCTGGTTCGGAAATCTGATGTTATCACAGGCTATGATACTGACGGCGCCCCAATATACGGAACAGAAGATATTCCTCTAAAGGTCACTGTTTATCTTGCCTACCCCGAAAGCATCCCGGATTCCATGCTTGCCACAGCGCCTGCGCATGGCAATACCCCCGGTACGCGCCTGTCCGATTTTAGAACAGCCGCATCCTACACCATCGACCCATCAGGGAAAGGCGTCATTTTCACAGGAACTGCCAACAGGAAAGCTTCTTCCATCCGCGTCCCGGATACTGTTACTCTCTCCGGCGTGACTTACAAGGTAACAGGAATCTCCGATAACGCTTTTACTGACCACAAGAACCTAAAGTCCGTAGCCATCGGCAAAAACGTAACCTCTATCGGAGCAAACGCCTTTGCTAAATGTAAGAAACTGACGAAGATAACGCTTCCGGCCAAAATCAAAAAAATAGGGAAAGCCGCATTTTCCGGGTGCAGCAAGCTGAAAACCATTACGATAAAATCTACCAAACTGACTTCTAAAAATGTAGGCGCAAAAGCATTTAAAGGAATCTCATCAAAAGCCACGGTAAAAGTACCCAAGAGTAAGAAAAAAGCCTACGCCAAGCTGCTGAAAGCAAAAGGCGCAGGAAAGAAGGTAAGAATCAAGTAACAATCCCTTGATGGGTAACTGATAAAAGCCAGTCAGATTTTTGTAATCCTGACTGGCTTTCACTATATCAAAAACATTACCTCCTATATCCGAAAACATCCCCCTCCAACAAACTCCCGCAGCAGGGAATCCATCGGGATACTGTCTGCCGGAATCCCCACGAAATAGTCCAGAAACTTCAGCAGCCGCTTAGCTTCCTGATATTCCGGATCGCTTTTTCCGATGCCGAACAGCAGAGGTTCCGCATAGATTTTCAGAGCTGCAAATTCATAAATCAGCGCCGAATTGAACATCACATCCGCTTCCTCCTGGAATGGGAAGATGTAGGACTCCTCGCCTCTTCTCACCGAGTCCCACATGGCAATCGTATTTTTCGCACACGTCCCCCTTGTACGGGCGTCCCGGACAATCCGGCGGAGCAAACGGCCGTCAGTGGTCGGAATCCGGTTATGCTCGTCAATGTTAAGCTGGGTAAGCGCGCTGATATAAATCTTAAATTTGCTTTCATCTGAAAGCCCCTTTGACATCGCAGGGTTCAGGCAGTGAATCCCCTCGATAACGAGAATATCATCCGCTCCAAGCTGTTTGTATTTTCCAAGGTATTCCCTTCTGCCTGCCTTGAAATTATAAGTAGGCAGACTTACCCTTTCCCCGGCAAGCAGCGCCGTCATATCCCGGTTAAACAGCTCTACATCCAGAGCCTCCAGGCATTCGAAATTATAGTTTCCGTCTTCATCTCTTGGTGTAACTTCCCGGTCTACAAAGTAATCATCTACTGCAATCGGATGCGGCTTCAAGCCATGCGCCGAAAGCTGTATGGAAAGCTTATGGGAAAATGTCGTTTTTCCCGACGACGACGGTCCGGCAATCAGAATCAGCTTTTTCTCTCTGTCTTCCGCAATTCTCCTGGCAATCTCTGCAATCTTCTGCTCCTGAAGCGCCTCCTGGATTAAGATTAAATCATGAATATCTTTATGGACAATATAATCATTCAAAGCCCCCACGGTAGGAACTTCCAGCATCTCCCCCCATTTCATGGATTCTCTCTGCACCTCAAAAATCTTGCGCTGGGGAGCAAATTCCGGTATCACCTCCGGTTCTTTTTGGGCAGGCAGCAACAGTACGAATCCCTCGTCATATAATTTCAAATCAAAATATTGAAGATAAGACGTATTCGGCACCATGAAGCCATAATAATAATCCTCAAAATCATCAATGCTGTAAATGTTTACCCTTGATACCCTTCGGTAACGGAAAAGCTTTTCCTTGTCTTTCATCCCATATTTCTGAAACAGCATGATAGCGTCATCTGTATTTACGCTCTTCTTTCTAATCGGAATCCTTTCTTCCACCAGATGACGCATATATCCTTTTACCTGTTTCAGAAACTCCTCATCCGGCACAAGGGAACCTTTTACTGTACAGTACACGCCTCCGCTCACTGCAAAATGCACGCCTACCCTCTCAATATTCTCATGGCCGCCTTCATGGTATACGGCTTTCATCAGCAAATGAACCATACTTCTCCGGTATGTCTGGAAACCAATCTTATCTGCCGTAGTGAGAAAACTGAGATAGCAGTCGCTGTCCACGCAGTTTTGCAGCTCCCGCAGACGCCCGTCCGCCCATGCCAGCACGATCTTATGCGTCATTCTTTCCTGGTAGTCTTTTGCAACTTCTTCATAGGAAATGCCCGCCGGGTATTCCCTCACCTCTGAACCAATCTGTACGGAAACGATTTTACCCTCTTCCATCTGTAATCTCCTGTCCTGTATAAAATGATATCTTCCTATCTAAACTACCCAAAACGGGTTTTCATCCTTCTCTGTATACACCGTCAGCCCTGTAAACGTTTCCCTGATATACCCTGCCATCTGGGAAACAAAGATTTTCTCTATCCCGTAATGCCCGGCGTCAATCACTGTCAGCCCCCTCATCACCGCATCGATCCCGTCATGATGCCCGAAGTCTCCGCTAATCATCACATCCGCGCCCGTTCTCAGCGCCGCATCCACCAGGCTCTTCCCCGATCCCGGCAAAACAGCCGCACGGCTAACCTTTTGTTCCGGATTTCCAAAAAGCCGCACGGTATCCAGCCCAAAAACCTGCTTTACATACCTGCCGCATTCTGCCAGGCTCATTTCACCAGGCAGTTCCCCCGTGCGCCCAAGCCCTTCCTGCCGACTGCCATCGTCATAAGTAACTTCCATAATCTCCGTATCGCGAAGCCGCAGCATCTCTGCCGCCTGCTCCCCCATCGTCACTACATCATAATTTGTATGCATGGCATAATAAGAAATATCACCTCGTATCAGCTCCACAAGCCTTCTTCCGATAAAATCATCTGTATTTACTTTCTTTAATGCCGAAAACACCATCGGATGATGGGTAAGCAAAAGGTCTGCGCCTGCCTTTTCTGCCTCCCCGATAACCCGATCTGTGGCGTCCAGAGCGATATATACTTTCCGCACTTCCTTCTCCCTGCGTCCTGCCAGAAGCCCCGGATTATCCCAGGGCTCCGCCATGAAAAGAGGATATTTCTTCTCCAGCTCTTCTATGATTTCCCCACACTTCATAAAGCTTCTCCTTTCGCACTGCCCTATTTATGCTTTCGCAAAACCGCACACAGCGCTTCTTCTATCTGCCGCAGCCTGTCCTGAAGTTCTGCCCGGCGCTCCTGCGCCTTCTCCGTTCTGTTTTTTGCCAGTCCTTCTTCTAGCCGGCACAGTGTCTGCCTCTCCCTCTCAAGACAAAGCCGCAGACATTCATCCCTGCAGCGCAGAAGGCACGGTCCATACATAGCTTCTATATCAGAAAGCGGCTCCATCTTCCCATGTACCACATGCATCATAGGATAGAACTTCCCATCTTCCAAAACAATCCGCTCTGTATCAATACGGTATCCATTTTCCTGCAGAAATCTCCGCACGTTACAGATATCCGACTGGGGCTGAAGCACCAGCTCTTTCACTGTCTCCAGCACCTCTTTCCCTTCTTTCAAAATCTTCACCATAAGGCTTCCGCCCATTCCGGCAATCACTACACTGTCCGCCTCACCGGGGCGAAGCTCTGCCACTCCATCGGAAAGACGCGTTTTGATTTTTTCTTCCAGCCTATGCCGCCGGATATTTTCCTGCGCCCGTAAAAGCGGCCCCCGATTGATATCCATAGCGACAGCGCTGCGGATTGCGCCTTGTTCTGTCAGCCAAATAGGTATGTATCCATGGTCTGTGCCCACGTCTGCCAGACGGGAGCCGTAAGACACCAGACCTGAAACTTCCAATAATCTTTTTGATAACTGCATGATACATTTACTCCAAATAATCTTTCAAAACCCGGCTCCGGCTGGGATGCCTCAGCTTTCTGAGCGCCTTCGCCTCAATCTGACGGATACGTTCCCTCGTCACATGAAACTCTTTCCCGACTTCTTCCAGGGTTCTGGGACGCCCGTCGCCCAGTCCATACCTGAGGCGTATCACCTTCTGCTCGCGCTCTGTCAATGTTTCCATAACCTCTTCTAATTGTTCCCGCAGCAGCGTGTACGCCGCCTCTTCTGCCGGAACAGGAATATTGTTATCCTGGATAAAATCTCCCAGATGGCTGTCGTCCTCCTCGCCTACCGGAGTTTCCAGCGATACCGGTTCTTGGGAAATTTTCAAAATTTCCCGTACTCTCTCTGCCGGAAGCGACATTTCTTTTGCAATTTCCTCCGGCTTCGGCTCGCGCCCGTACTCCTGGAGCAGCTGCCTGGATACCCGGTGGGTTCTGTTAATCGTTTCTACCATATGAACCGGAATCCTGATTGTCCGGGCCTGATCGGCAATTGCCCTTGTAATTGCCTGGCGTATCCACCAGGTCGCATAGGTGCTGTATTTAAAGCCTTTACGGTAATCAAATTTCTCCACTGCCTTGATAAGCCCCAGGTTTCCTTCCTGAATCAAATCGAGCAGAGCCATTCCCCGTCCCATATAACGCTTCGCAATACTTACTACAAGGCGCAGGTTCGCTTCCGCCAGCTTCTTCCTCGCTGCTTCCTTCTCCTGCTCATTCCCTTCCTCCATCTGTCTGCCCAATTCGATTTCCTCTTCCGGGGAAAGCAGCGGGATTTTTCCGATTTCTTTCAGATACATACGGACCGGATCCTCGATTCCCACCCCCTCAGGAACAGATAAATCCTCCTTTGTGATGTCGATTTCCCCATCATCCGGCGTAAAATCCTCTTCATTCTCATCACTGAGCAGAATATTATCCTCTTTCTCTGACATATCCAGGATATCTATCCCTTTTTTCTCCAGACATTCATAAACCGCATCATACTGCTCTTCCGTGAGCGGCTCATTCTTGAAAAAATCGGCGATTTCTTTATATTCCAAAACGTCTTTCTTCGTCTTTGCATATACCAGTAATTCCTTTAATTTCGTTTCAAAGCCTGCTGCATTCTGTCCCATCCGGTTTCCTGCCTTTCATCCATCTATAAACGTAATTCCTTTTTCAATTTTTACCTTATTCAATGGAAATATGCAGATTTTTCAATTCTGCTAATTCCCTCTCTTCCACAATGCTTCTCTGCAGCCCTGCAATGTCAGTCGGCTCCAGCATCGCGCGCCTGTGGGCAATCCCATGATTCCTGATTCGATACACTGTTTCCCTCAGCGCCTTCTCCATCTCTGCCGGAGTATCCGTCTGAAGGCTCGCATTAAACAGTGCGGCGGCTTCCCGCTGCTGCTCCGGCTCCGTAAAGTGATTGATAATCTTTGCCGGAATCACGCTGCCTTCCTCAAGCTGGGCAAACAGCAGCTCGGCAGTCTCATAATAAAGCCCCTCTGTAAAATCTTCCGTACTGATACGCCCCTTTATCTGCCCATACAGCTTCGGCTTTTCAATCAGCCAAGTCAGCAAAAGTTTCTGAGACTTCTTTATTCCTTCCTCTTTCCCGGCTGCTTTCTTTCCCCTCCTTGGCTCCGTCCGCACTGGCACTGCACCTTTCATGGCGGCACGGTTTACCAGCTTACGCAGACTGTCAAAAGCGATATGATATCTCTCCGCCACTGCTTCAATATAGTTCTCTCTCTCCAGCTCCACTTCAAATTCCACCAGCTTTGCCGCCACGCCATTGTAGAATGCTGTTTTCCCCTCCGGGTCTTTCATATCATACTCTCGTTCCAGCATGGAGATTTCAAACATAAAGCTGTTCTCTGCCTTGTCAATTCGCTCCTGAAACTTTTCAGCCCCCAGCGCCTTAATGAATTCATCCGGGTCTTTATAGGGCTGCATATGAAGCACCTTCGCCGACAGCCCTGCGGCTTTCACGATAGGAATCGCCCGCATCGCCGCCCGTGTTCCCGCATCGTCGCTGTCATAAGTCAGCACTACTTCATCTGTATAGCGTTTCAGAAGCCCCGCATGCTGCGTGGTGAGCGCTGTACCCAGGGAAGCTACCGCATTCCGGAATCCTGCCTGATGCAAAGATATCACATCCATGTACCCCTCACATACCAGAATATTCTTCTTCCTGGAGGTGCGTGCTACATTCAGCCCGTACAGGTTCCGGCTCTTATCAAAAATCGGCGTCTCCGGTGAATTCAGGTATTTAGGCTTTCCGTCCCCCATCACCCGTCCCCCGAAGCCAATTACCCGGCTGTTTACATCCATAATCGGAAAAATCACACGGTTCCAGAACTTGTCATACATCCCCTTCGCTTCATCCACATTCATCAGCCCTGACTCCCTCAAAAGCTCATCGCCGATGCCTTGCTTCTTCATGTAGTTATACAAATCATTGCTGTACTTATTGGCAAATCCCAGGCCAAAACTTTTAATCGTCTCATCCGAAAGCTGCCTGCTTTTCAGATATTCCAGCCCCTGCCTGCCATTTTCCGACCTGAGCTGGTAATAAAAATATCGCGCCGCCATCTTATTTAATTCCAGCAGCCGGGACTTTAAATCCTGCTGCTTCTTCTCTTCCTGGGAATACTCCCGCTCCGGCAGTGAAATCCCCGCCCGGTCGGCAAGCGCCTTGAGCGTCTCCGGAAATGTATAATTCTCATATTCCATCAGAAACGTAAAGACATTCCCGCCCGCGCCGCACCCAAAGCAATAATACATCTGCTTTCCCGGGCTCACGGAAAAGGAGGGAGATTTCTCGTTATGGAACGGACACAGCCCAAAATAGGAGCTTCCCTTTCTCTGCAGTTTCACATAGCCGGAAACCACATCCACAATATCATTTCTTGCTCTTATTTCTTCCACTAATTCTTCAGGATATAACACAACTTACCACCTCTATTTTACTTGCCAGGACTTTGGGATATACAATTCCGAAAACCTGTCCATGGAATACTGGTCCGTCATCCCGGCTATATAGTCACAGATTACCTGTTCCCTCTGCTCCCCGCGCTCTGTCAGGCTCACATACTCCATCGGCATTTCTTCCGGATGTTTCTCATAATGGCGGTACAAAGCCTGTATCATATTCCGCGCTTTCTCCTCTTCTGTTTTTGCTCTGGGATTTTTATAAACATGCTTAAACATAAACTGCCGCAGCTCCGACATCGCCTGTTCCATGTGTGGAGACATCACAATGTCCGGCCGTCCTTCGCTGTTTCTCACGATATCATGAATGATAGAATTCAGCCTCTCTTTCGTGCTGAATCCCAGCACTTCCCGATAGCGCAGCGGAATCTCCGACTCCATCAGTATCCCCGCCCGCTCCGCATCATCAATATCATGGTTAATGTATGCAATCTTATCCGAAAGCCGCACGATTTTCCCCTCCAGGGTAGAAGGTTTTCCCGACGTCCTGTGGTTTGCAATCGCATCCCGGACTTCCCAGGTCAGATTCAGTCCCCTGCCTTTATTTTCAAGCACCTCTACCACGCGGACACTCTGCCGGTAGTGTGCAAATCCCAGAGGACAGATTTCATTCAGAGCATGTTCCCCGGCATGTCCAAACGGCGTATGCCCCAAATCATGCCCAAGTGCAGCCGCCTCCGTCAAATCCTCATTCAGGCACAGCGCCCTGGCAATCGTGCGTGCAATCTGCGCCACTTCCAGCGTATGCGTCAGCCGTGTGCGGTAATGGTCGCCTTGAGGACGGAGAAACACCTGTGTCTTGTGCTTCAGCCTTCGGAAAGATTTCGCATGGAGTATTCTATCCCTATCCCTCTGGTACACCGTCCGTATATCACACAGCGCTTCCTCACGCTCACGCCCTTTTGTCTCAGTGCTGAAAGATGCATAAGGGCTGAAAAACTGCTTCTCCCTCAATTCTGCCTTTTCACGTATCGTCATTGAAAATCCCCCTTTCTGCGCTGTTATCACCTCTAATTATTATATTCTGCATAAATTCATTTTTTTCCTTTATTTTTTACAGATTTTCAGCAGATTTCTCTTTTTACGGCAGGCAGCCCCGAAAATCCCCGGCAAACTTTAAAAATTATCCCAAAAGCACCTCACTTCGAATCCTTTTCCCTCTGATGCTACTGTGACCGCGCCGTTTTCCATCGTCTTATAAACCACGCTCCCGGCGGCTTCCAGTCGCTGTAAAAGCTCCGGCGATGGGTGCCCATAAGGATTCTCCCGTCCACAGGATACGATTGATACTATGGGACGGGTCTGCCTCAGAAAGCAGTCCGGCGTAGAATTCTTTGAACCGTGGTGCGCCGCCTTCAAGACAGACACCTTTCCCGCCCTGCCGCTTTCTATCAACCTTTCTTCTCCTTCGCCTTCCACATCCCCGGTCAGCAGCGCCCGAAATTCTCCATACTGCACGGCGAGCACCAGAGAGTCCGCATTCTTATCTTCTCCCCTCGCCCCTTCTCGCGGAGCCAGGCATTCCAGCCTCGATTTTCCTGTGTCAATTTCCATCCCTTCATGAAACCGTACCACCGGAATTCCTCTTTTTTCTGCAGCAGCTATCACCGAACAGTATCTTCCATCCTGCTTTACAATCTCCGGCATCACCAGGCATCCTACAGATATTCCGGTATCCCCCTCCAGAATCTCCTCTGCTCCATTTACATGGTCGCCGTCCATATGGCTCAGAAACAGATAATCCAGCTTTGAAATCCCCTGGCATTTCAGAAATGGAATAATACGGTATTTCCCCACTTGTTCTACACCGCTGCTTCCGGCATCGCATAGAAAGTTTTTTCCATCTGCTCTCCAAAAAATGCTGTCTCCCTGCCCCACATCCAGGAACACCATTTCCAGCCCCTTTCTGTCATGGACAGAAAGCCCAAAGACAGCCGCAGACAGAGAACATCCATATAGCACTGCCCCGAAAATTTTCTTACTCTTGTCCCGCCGCTGCAGCGCAGCAAATACCAAAACTAAAATTCCATAATACAGAAAAATGCTTACAGCTTCGGGTTTCCCCCATATCTGCTCCGCCCCCGGTATCTCCAGGCTCAGCCTGCATAGCCTCTCCACAAACCACAATATATAATGGCAGGGCGCAAATACAAGAATTCCCGCTGCCGGAACGAAAATCCCCAACGCACTGCCTGCCAGCCCCGCTAGAAGCAGCACGGACATCAACGGCAAAACCAGAAGATTCACAAAAATCCCGGTCCATGAAAACTGATAAAAATGATATAGAATACATGGAAAAATCATAAGCTGTACGGACATGCTGATTAGAAGCCCGTCCGCCGCCTTCCCTTTTATTTTCACACGCTTTTTCAACACTGGATATAAATACGCCAGTCCCGCAACCGCCAGCACTGAGAGCTGGAACCCGCCCTGAAACAGAAGCTGCGGATTCTGGAATAAAATCAAAATCACTGCCAGCGATAAACTGTTTTTCAAATCATACGTCCTCCCAAAGACCTGCGCCCCCAGATAAACCAAAAACATCACAAATGCCCGGACAGCCGGAACACCCAGTCCCGTCATCATGCAGTAAATACCCATCACGCCTCCGGCAATGGCTCCTCCTGCCCCCATAGAAAGCCCCAGCTTCCGAAGCAGCCCGAAAAGCAACATCCCAAGCATAGAAATATGAAGTCCTGAAATTGCCAATATATGCGAAATCCCTCCATCCTGATAAAGTTTTTCCACCTCTTCATCCAGGTCATTCTTATCCCCCAAAAGCATCGCGCACATCAGAGAAGCTTCTTTCGGCTCCGCAATTCCATAGAGACTTTCCCTGAGCCTTTCCCGGATATCGACAATTAACTGCATCCAAAAGCTGCACTTTCCGTCAAGCAAAGCAATCCGGCATTTCATCATCAGCATTCCGATTTTTTGAGACTGATACCACTTCTCCATGTCAAATTGCCCGGGATTCCCCGCGCGTTCCGGTTCCTTCCACTCGCCGCTTACTTCCACGATATTTCCAATTTTTAAGGAAATTTCTTCCTTTAGAAAAATAATGATATTTGAATCAAACGATTCCTGATTTCCCTTTGATAAAATAGAATTGTTTTTAAGATATATCTGATTTGTTTTCTTCTTTTCCTGCCTGTAAATTTCTCCCCGCACCCGTATCCTGCGGCTTTCACCGGATTCCGTCAGGCGGGCTTCTAATCCCCCGCCTTTTTCCTCCAGGTTTCCCACCTGTGTGCACAGAATCCAGAACACGAAGAGCAGCGCCGCCAGGCATAGTGGCCTTCTGCCCATCCATCCTCTCCTTTCCCTCCGCGCCTTAACCAGACGCCCCCGCAGCCGTTATTCTTTGAGCGCCGGATCCACTCCGACGCCCGGCGTTATTGTTCCGTTCTCTTCCGGCTGAACCACAATTTCTTCATTTCTTGTAAGCCCCTGGCTTAAATCCACAGCGTCACGGAACTTTACTTCCGATTCCCCGTCTATCTTTATCTGTACCTTGTCAATATCGCAATTTTCACAGATAGAATTCACCACCGCATAAACGGCTGCTTCCGGAGTGACGGCCGCCGCGCCTGTCTGTCCATATGCTTTATCCAGGCTGATGATGCAGGTATCCTTTTCTACCGTCACGTCCAGGATCTTTGTGTCGGCCGGAACCGCGCTGCGAAGTTTCTCATTTTCCGGCCCTTTCACCAATTCCTCCACAACCAGCCGCTCCAGGGATTCATTGCTGGAATAATGAATATTCCTCATTTCTTTCACCAGCTTTTTCCCATCCTTATCTGCAAAATACAGGACAAGGGAAGCGGAATGATACGAATTTATCCCTTCTCCCTTTGTGTCAATAAAGCTGTCGTCACCCATTACACCAATAGGATTTCCCTGTACATCCGCAAGTTCCTGTCCGTTTACGGTAAACTCCACTGTTTCCACACCCGGTATCTGCACCAGTGTCTTCACAACCGCCGCCCGGCAGAATACTTCTGTAATATTATCCATCTTACTGTAAGTTCCGTTAAAATCCACTCTCAGATTCTGCTCCGTGCGCTTCACTGAAGTAATCCCGACCCCGTCAGGAATCGCCTTTTTATGTCCTACCTGCGCAGGAACCTCCCCCAGCTTGTCAACAAATTCCTGAATCAGCGCATCTCCCCCGGATGCCTGAGGCGTGTAATCCTCTGGTTCCAGCACAGTTCCATCTGCATTTACGCGGTAAATCTGATATCCTGATATCTCTGTCTGCTCTTTTTGGCATCCCGCCAAAACCAGAGACAGAAAAAGCACAAAAAAGATTTTTCCTGACTTTTCCATACGCACTCCCCCTATTCCACATGAACCAGCGGGATACGCACGGTAAATGTCGTTCCCTCGCCTTCTTTGCTGTAGACACGGATCGCCCCTCGGTGCAGAAGGATTGCGCCCCGGGTAATCGCCAGGCCCAGCCCTGTTCCGCCAATCTCCCTGGAATGGGATTTATCTACCCGGTAAAACCTCTCAAAAATATGCTCCTGCGCCTCCTGGGGGATGCCGATACCGGAATCTTCTACTTTCACATAAAAATACTTATGGTCAGAATTCAGGGACACATGCACCCAGCCTTCTTCTTTATTATATTTAATCGCATTTTCTATCAGATTCGAAAGCGCCAAAGCCAGCTTCGTCTCATCTACCTCCGCACGTACCGGCTTAAAGCTCTCCAGCACAAGCTCAATATCCCGCTTTGCCGCAATCGGACGCAGGCGTTTCAGAAGCCTTTCCAGGATTTCATTAATGCCGGTCTCCTGAATATTGACGTCCGCTGATTTCCTATCCATCTTCACCATGGAAAGCAAATCATTGATAATCTTATTTTCCCTGTCGATTTCTTCTGCAATGTCCGACATAAATTCTTTATACAGTTCTACTGGGACATCTTCCTGCATCAGCAGAGAATCTGCCAGCACCTTCATAGAAGTAATCGGCGTTTTCAGCTCATGCGACACATTCGACACAAACTCCTGCCTGGAATCATCCAGCGTTTTCATCCTTTTCAGCATACGGTTATAAGCATCCGACAAAAGCTGCGTCTCCTTATAATCCAAAATCGAAATATCCTGCTCCGCAAAGCCTCCCGTCATTTCCTCCAGGGATTTTGTCACTTTTTCAAAAGGCTTTACCAGCATACGGGAAGTATAAAACGCTATACCCAGAATCACAAAGACCATCCCGACCTGCAATAAAAACACCTGCTGGCTGAGCGCATTGCGGCTTTCCTGAACATCCTCTGTCGGCGTGCTCACAATCATCACGCCTTTTACTTCCCCGGTGGACGGATTCTTTACCGGAACCGCCATCTCAATAAAACGGCTCTTTTTATTCACTTTCAGGATATCTTCTCCCTGAAAGCATTTCACGACTTCTTCTGAAATAATTGTCTTATTCTCATCCAGCCCAAACGTATCTTTCACAATCATAAACTGGCTGTTTACAATTACAATACGCCCGTCGTAAAGATTCGCAAGCTGATTCAGTTCATTTTCAATAATTTCGGAACCCTTTTTCTCTATATAGCCGGAATCTACCAGCTGCTCCGCAATATTCATACATTGCCTCTGTACCAGGTTCCCCCGCTGCAGAATAGACTGATCTTCAAAGTTCGTCAGAATTCCATATTCTACCGCAAAAATAGGCAGGATACCTACCAGAAGCACGATGATAAAAAAACGGAACCGCAGGCTCTTTGTAAGAGTCAAAATAAATCCATTCTTTAGAAACTTTTTCACCGCCCGCTAACCTCTAATACTGGAAATAATAGCCTACGCCCCATTTCGTGTGGACATACTTCGGCTCGCTGGGATTCGCCTCAATCTTCTCCCGCAGCCTTCGGATATGTACATCAACCGTCCGCACATCGCCCAGGTATTCATATCCCCAGACAATATTCAGAAGGTTTTCCCTGCTGTACACTTTCTGCGGATTCTGCACCAGAAGCTCCAGCACGTCAAATTCTTTTGCTGTCAGATTAATTTCTTTTCCATCTACATTCACGCGTCTGCTCTCACAATCTAAAACCAGATTCCCTGCCTCGATGACCTGGCTTTTATTCTGTACATTTTCCTTTGGGGTAGTCCTCCTGATAATGGCTTTAATCCTCGCCTTTACTTCAAGGATATTGAAAGGTTTGGTAATGTAATCGTCTGCTCCATATTCCAGCCCCAGGATTTTATCCATATCGTCTCCCTTTGCAGTCAGCATCACTACAGGCACAGTAGAAAATTCACGAATCTGCTGGCAGACTTCCAGTCCCGTCAGTTTCGGAAGCATGATGTCCAAAAGCACAATATCGTACTCTTTTGCCTGCACCATCTCCAGCGCCTCCTCACCGTCATACGCACAGTCCACTTCCATGCCGTCCTGCTCAAGACTGAAACGGATCCCCTTTACAATCAACTTCTCATCATCAACAACCAAAACCTTCTTCGCCATTTTCCATTCTCCTTATACTGCTATTTTGTCCTTTATCTTCTCAAAGACAGCCTCACCGATTCCGCTCACATTCTTAATCTCTTCAATACTGCCAAATCTGCCTGCGGACTCCCGGTACTCCACAATACTCTCCGCTTTTGCCTTCCCGATTCCCGGAAGGACCGTCAGTTCCTCTGCAGCTGCCTCGTTAATATTAATTATTTTTTCTCCGGAACTCTCTTCCGCTCTGGCCGTCCGTGCATCCCGCTCCGGCTCCCAGCCGGAAGCTTCTTCCTTCGTTGGCACCGTAATCTGCTGCCCATCTTCCAGCGCTGCCGCCTGGTTCACAGCAAAACCCGCCGCCTCCCCGGACAGCCCGCCTGCCTTTTCAATCGCCTCAAACACTCTGGAACCTGCCGGAAGCTCTACTACGCCCGGGTATTCCACCGCGCCGCAGACATACACATATAGCACGGAACTCTCCGTTTCTTCCGAAGACGGCACCACTTCTGTTTCCCTGTCAGACAGCGTCACGCTCTCTGACTCTATGCCCGAAATCCGGTCATAAATCTGCACATTTTTGTCTCTTTCACATCCTGAAACGCAAAACAGCACTGCCAAAACAACAAATACCGCAAAATATTTTCTTCCTTTCATACCGTACATTCCTCTTTTCCCCGTTGGGCAAAGAGTCCCCTTATACAGTCAACTTTATTTTAACGGAAATACCCCACAATTACAACACATTTTTCACTTTTTGTCATATTTCTGTCATAGTTCCGTTATGGCGTTCCCCATTCGCATCAATTTGTAAAAATCTATTAGAAATTACCTGCCCTTACCATTTAAAAATCACAATCCCTATGATCGCCAACAGCATCCCGCCTGCCTTACGCCACTCAAAGGGCTGCTTATCCATACCAAACATCCCAAACAGCTCTATCAGGTACGCCACAATCAGCTGAGTAATTACAATTAGCATCGCTGCCTTTGCCGGTCCCAGGCTGCCCATAGCCTTTATCACAGTCACGGTGATAAACGCTCCCATCACGCCGCCCAGCAGCGTATATTTATCCGGTACCTCCAGTATACTCGAAAAGCTGTGCCTATCCGCAAAAAACCAGATAACCAGGCACACTGCCAGCGCAGAAAACTGCACAAAACTTGTGGAAACCCAAAGGCTGGTATTTTTCGTAACCTGTGTATTAAAGACCCCCTGAACGCTCATCAGTGCACCGGAAAGCATTGCGATTAAAATCCCTGTCATATAAAAACTCCCTTTGCATTTTTTGTTAGTATCTGCAAAGGGAGTTCTTTTATGCCAAACTCTTTTCCAATTTTTCAATCATCTCATCAATGTGTTCTTTTTCAATGACAAGCGGAGGCACCAGACGCAGCACATCGCTGCCCGCTGAAATCACCATCAGCCCGTTTTCCAGGCTCTGGTTCACGACTTCCCCCACAGACCGCCCTGTAACCACCAGCCCCTGCATAAAGCCTTTTCCTCTCCGCACACTCAGGCAATCATATTTTTCCACCAAAGCGTCCAGCCTTTCTTCCAGGTACGGCGTCAACGCTTTCACATGTTCCTGGATACCGGCTTTCTCAAAAATGTCAAGAACTGCTGAAACTGCCGCGCATGCCAGCGGATTTCCGCCATAAGTAGTCCCATGATCACCAGGAACCAGAGATGCGGCAGCTGTCTTTTCATTCAGCACAAACGCCCCCACCGGGATGCCGCAGCCCAGCGCCTTAGCACAAGTCATAATATCTGGCTCAACGCCATACTCCTGCCACGCAAACATGCTCCCTGTCCGTCCCATGCCACACTGGATTTCATCAAGTATCAGCAAGATATCCTTTTCCTCACAAAGAGCTTTTACTCCTTCCAGAAAAGATTTTTCTGCCGGATAAATACCGCCCTCGCCCTGAACCGTCTCAAGAATCACCGCACAGGTCTTTTCATTCACCTGCGCCTTAACGCTGTCCAAATCATTAAAGTCTGCAAACTTCACGCCTCCCATCAGCGGCCGGAACGCTTCCTGATAATGGAAATTTCCTGTTACGGACAGCGCGCCTACGCTTCTGCCATGAAAAGAATGGTTCATGGAGACAATCTCATGATCCGTACTCCCATCTTTCAGGTATGCATATTTCCGCGCCGCCTTAATAGCGCCTTCGATGGCCTCTGTCCCGCTGTTTGTAAAAAATACCTTTGACATTCTGCTTGCCTTGGCCAGTTTTCCTGCCGCGTCTGCCAGCGGTACATGATAAAACAGATTGGATGTATGGATGACTTTGTCAATCTGCTCCTTCAAAGCCTCGTCATAACCAGGATAATGGTATCCCAGTCCAAAAACGGCGATTCCCGCAGCAAAATCCAGATATTTTTTCCCATCCGTATCATAAAGGTATACGCCGTCGCCTTTTTCCAATACAATCGGAAAGCGGTTATACGTATGCAGAACATGCGCTTCCGCTGCTTCCATATAATCATTCATTGGCTTCATAGTACCGCTCCTCCTCATCTCCGATAATCGCCGTCCCTACGCCGCGGTTCGTAAAAAACTCTAACAACAGGCAGTGGGCAATGCGTCCGTCCAGGATATGTACCCGCGAAACCCCTGCCTTGATAGCATCCACACAATTCTGAATCTTTGGCAGCATCCCGCCGCCTACATTTCCGCTGGCAAGCAGTTCTTCCGCCTCCTTCACTGTCAGCTCTGAAATCAGGCTGGATTTATCCAGCGGGTCACGGTATACCCCCTCAATATCTGTCAGAAATGCCAGTTTCGCAGCGCCTACCGCCGTAGCAATCGCACATGCCGCATCATCCGCATTAATATTAAACGAATGGTAATTATCATCAGAGCCAATCGGGCAGATAACCGGAACAAAATCATTGTCCAGCAGCGTATTCAAAAGCCCTACATTAACTTCTTTTACTTCTCCCACATAGCCGATATCCTTTCCCCCTGAGAGCTTCTTATCCACCCGGAGCACGGAGCCGTCCTTTCCGCAGATACCTGCCGCATGTACGCCTAACTTTTCCATCATAGATGCCAGGCCTTTGTTCACCTTATTCAAAACCATTTCTGCCACTTCCATAGTCTGCTTGTCCGTCACACGCAGCCCATTTACAAAGTTTGTTTCAATCCCCAGGCGTTTTGTCCATTTCGTAATTTCTTTTCCCCCTCCATGGACAATAATCGGCCGGAATCCTACCAGTTTCAAAAGCGCCACGTCACGGATGACACTCTTCTTTAAATCATGGTCAACCATAGCGCTTCCTCCGTATTTCACCACGATTGTTTTCCCGTGAAACCGCTGTATGTAAGGCAGCGCTTCAATTAAGACACCTGCTTTTTGCAGCCAATTTTCCATTGATTCCATATCTTTTCATCTCCTCATAAAATATATATTGCTGTTCGCTCTGCTGTTTATGAGCGGTAATCTGCATTAATTTTCACATATTCATATGTAAGGTCACAGCCCCAGGCGGTCGCGTGCGCATCCCCCATCTTCACATCCGCAATGGCAGTTACTTCCTGTTCCGAGAGAATCTTTGTAGCCTCTTCTTCACTGTATCCCGTAGACACACCGTTTTCAATAATCTTCAGCTTCCCGGCTGCGCTCTCAAAGTACAAATCCACCTGTTCCGGGTCAAACTGTGCCCCGGAATATCCCATTGCACACAAAATACGTCCCCAGTTAGCATCATGCCCGTAAATTGCCGCTTTCGTAAGGCTGGACGTCACAATGGATTTGCTCAGCGTTACCGCCTGCTCTTTCGACTCCGCACCGATTACTTTTACTTCAAACAGCGCCGTAGCCCCCTCGCCGTCCCCCGCTATTTTCTTTGCAAGTTCTGTGTTAACATGATTCAGCGCTTCTGCAAATTTACGATAATCCTCCCCTTCCTCTGTAATTTCCGGATTTCCCGCCACGCCATTTGCCAGCAGCAGCACCGTATCATTCGTGGATGTATCACCGTCCACCGATACCATATTATAAGTATCTTTCACACTTTCACTCAGCGCTTTCTGCAGCATCTTCTTCGAAATCGCCGCATCTGTAGTTACAAAACTCAGCATGGTGCACATATTCGGATGAATCATACCTGAGCCTTTACACATACCGCCAACGGTAACCGTCACACCGCCAAGTTCCACCTGAACTGCCGCCTCTTTTTTTACAGTGTCTGTGGTCATAATCGCCTCTGCCGCCAAAACACCTGCCTCTTTCGTATCTTCCAGAAGCGGTATCATTCTTTCAATCCCCTGCTTTATCGTATCCACCGGAATCTGCTGTCCGATTACTCCCGTAGAACCCACCAGCACTTCTGTTTCGTCAATCCCCAAAAGCTTGGCCGCTTTCCCGGCTGTTTCCCGGCAGTACCCATAGCCTTCCTCCCCGGTACATGCATTCGCCACTCCGCTGTTTACCACAACTGCATGCGCTGCGGGATGGTTGTATACAATCTCCTGATCCCATTTCACCGGAGCCGCTTTCACCACATTTGTCGTAAACGTTCCTGCTGCTGCACATGGAACCTTACTGTACAGCATTGCCATATCCTTTTTGTTCTTTTTGATTCCGGCATGAATACCGATTGCCTGAAATCCTTTCGCCGCAGTAACGCCGCCCTCTATTACCTGCATTTTCATCCTCCTTTATTTCCGCAAACACTGAGCCAAACGCCGTGCTCGCACAAGCATTTGGCAAATGCCGCAATCCAAAACAGGGTTTCCTATGGGAACATAGGCACCTGGCAGAGTCCCATAGACTCCTCCAGTCCAAACATCAGATTCATATTCTGCACTGCCTGCCCGGCCGCTCCCTTTACCAGATTATCCATAGCTCCCATCATGATGATACGGTTAGTACGGAAGTCCAGTTTAAAGTTTACATCTACATAATTGCTTCCTTCCACCCACTTCGTCTGCGGGCATACATCTTTATCCAGTACCCTCACAAACTTCTCTGTTCCATAATATTTATCATAAACTGCCTTAACCTCATCATAAGTAACTTCTTTTTTCAAAGACGCATAAGCCGTCACCAGGATTCCCCTGTTCATAGGAGCCAGATGCGGAGTAAAGTTCAGCACAACCTTTTCTCCCGCCGCATACCCCAGCTGCTCCTCAATTTCAGGTGTATGCCTGTGGGTAGATACGCCGTACGCTTTCATATTTTCATTCACCTCACAGTAAAGGTTGTCCACCTTTGCCCCTCTTCCCGCGCCGGAAGTTCCTGATTTCGCATCAATAATAATCGTATTCGGATGAATCAGACCTTCCTTCACCATCGGATAGATAGACAAAGTACTGCAAGTTGGATAACAGCCGGGGTTTGCCACCAGCCTTGCCTTTTTCACGTCCTCCCGGTTAATCTCACACAAGCCATAAACTGCCTCGTCAATAAACTGTGGGGACTTATGCGTTATCTTATACCATTCCTCATAAACCTTCACATCCTTGATGCGGAAATCTGCACTCAAGTCAACAACTTTCACCTTCGACAGAATTTCTTCATTGATAATAGAGGCACAAAATCCCTGGGGTGTTGCTGTAAAAATCACATCAGCCTGCGCCGCCAGTTCCTCCATATTATCATCCAGGCATTTACTGTCCACAATCTGGAACATATTCTGAAATACTTCATAATACTTCTTATCTATGTAGCTTCTCGAGCCATACCAGACAATCTCTGCCTGCGGATGCCCCATCAGCAGCCGGACAAGCTCGCCTCCCGCATACCCCGTCGCTCCGATAATTCCTACCTTCATTTTTTCATTACTCCTTTTTCATTCCTTTTTTCAAACTGTAACCATCATAATACAATCGTCTGTTCAAGTAAAGTTCTTTTCAAAAATTGCGGTTTGTATTCTGAACTCTAATTTCTTGCATTCCGCTTTACGCACGCAAGAATAATTATACATTTTCTTTGTATATTATGCAATATTTTTTTTCGGTTTTTATGTTTTTTACCGTATTCATCCTGAATACATGCATTTTTATTCATTTCTTCCAAATTTATACTTGCATAATCCCGGCGATTGCTGTATAGTAAGGGATAGTCAGGCATGGGAAGCTTACCAAACTGTTACATGCCAATTGAACATTTACTATATGAGGAGGAATTGTATATGAAAGAAAAAGTTATTTTAGCCTATTCCGGCGGATTGGATACTACTGCTATCATACCGTGGCTGAAAGAAAATTTTGATTATGAAGTTATCTGCTGCTGCATCGACTGCGGGCAGGGAAATGAATTGGACGGCCTGGAAGAGCGGGCGAAACTTTCCGGCGCTTCCAAATTATATATCGAAAATATCATCGACGAGTTCTGTGATGATTACATCATGCCATGCGTAAAAGCAGGCGCTGTATATGAAAATAAATACCTGTTGGGAACCTCTATGGCACGTCCGGTTATCGCAAAACGCCTGGTAGAAATCGCCCGCAAAGAAGGCGCTACTGCAATCTGCCACGGCGCTACCGGAAAAGGAAACGATCAGATCCGTTTCGAACTCGGCATTAAAGCGCTGGCTCCTGATTTAAAAATCATCGCTCCCTGGCGTATGACAGATGTATGGACGATGCAGTCCCGCGAGGATGAAATTGAATACTGCAAACAGCACGGCATTGATTTGCCTTTCTCTGCTGATTCCAGCTACAGCCGCGACCGTAACCTGTGGCATATCAGCCATGAAGGATTAGAGCTGGAAGAACCTGGAAACGAGCCAAACTACGAACATCTCCTTGTACTTGGTGTTTCTCCTGAAAAAGCTCCGGACGAGGGTGAATATGTCACAATGACTTTTGAAAAAGGTATTCCTACCTCCATTAACGGGAAGGCAATGAAAGTATCTGAGATTATTACCACACTGAACGAACTCGGCGGCAAACACGGCATCGGTATCGTAGATATCGTAGAAAACCGCGTAGTAGGCATGAAATCCCGGGGCGTTTATGAGACGCCAGGCGGAACGATTCTGATGGAAGCACACGAACAGCTTGAAGAGCTGGTGCTTGACCGCGCTACCATGGAAACAAAGAAGGATATGGGTAACAAATTTGCTCAGATTGTATACGAAGGAAAATGGTTCACACCACTGCGTGAAGCTATCCAGGCATTTGTAGACGTGACCCAGGAATACGTGACCGGAGAAGTAAAGTTTAAACTTTACAAAGGCAACATCATCAAAGCTGGAACTACTTCCCCCTACACTCTGTATAATGAATCTCTGGCAAGCTTTACCACCGGAGATTTATATGACCACAATGACGCCAGCGGCTTCATTACTCTGTTTGGCCTGCCGCTGAAAGTCCGCGCTATGAAAATGGCGGAAGTCGAGACTCAGAAAGAAAATTAATGTATTTAGAAAAGGATGAAATCCGGCAGATTGGATTTCATCCTTTTTTGTATATCCTCCGCTTTTTCAAAAAACGGAGCCACTGCTCCTGCAGGCTGTCTGCCTGCCCTCGCAATAGCCCCGTTCTCATTTTTCACTTTATACAGCCATATCTTACAGCGCCATAACTATTTTACTTTTGTCTTCTTTCCTGCGCCTGCTTTTTTCAGCTTCTTAAGCAATTTTACTTTATCCTTTTTGCTCATCTTTTTAGCTCTTACTACCAGCTTCGCAGATGTTTTCTTGAATGCGCCGCTCTTGATATTCTTCAGCGCTTTGCCCTTGAGCTGAACGCTCTTCAAATTCTTACAGCCCATAAATGCCTGTTTTCCAATGGTAGTAACATTATTACCTAAAACTACTTTTTTGAGCTTAGTGTTTCCGCTCATCACTTTGTCTCCGACCTGAACAACTTTAAATGTCACTTTATTCAGTTTAACGCTTGCCGGGACATTCAAGCTCGATGCTTTCTTATTATTTACTGATACAAGAGCCGCAGTTTTTTTCTTTGCATCAAGTACCTTGTAACGTCCTGCCCCTGCTTTAATCACATCACCTGGCTTTGGCGCCGGGGTTGGATTCGGTGTTGGGTTTGGTGTCGGGTTTGGTGTTGGGTTTGGTGTCGGGTTTGGTGCCGTCCCTTTTTTCACCAGCTCGTTTTGTGCTTTTATCAAGTCAGCCAAATACCCTTTAAGCTCATCTGCCGTTGCATTATTCAGGTTTTTCTCCAATGCCGCGATTGCACTCTGCAGTTTCGCATAACTTTCCGGCGTATACAAACTGCCATCCACACTTTTCGCTGCCGTCAATTTCTGGGATGCATCCGCTTTCTCGGCTGCTGAAGCTGTGCGCAGTAATGTATATGTCTTCGTTGTCTTGCCATCTTCAGAACAAGTAATAATCATCATAACATCATCAGAGGGCGACAATATCGTTACAGCTGCGTTTTCAGGGTTTTTCACTTTGATATCTGCCAGGGAATCTACCCGATAAGTCAATACATCCGGAGCAAATCCTGCAATCTCTGCGCCTCCTACCGTAATACCGCTCAAATCAGCCGAGGTGTTCTCTTTATAGGAAACCGTTGTCTCTATAATCTCAACTTCTGTCAGGCCGGTCCATTTGCCCGTATCACGTCCCAAAGAAATCCTTATGGCAATCGGATTTATTGCCTCTTTTAACTGGAAACTGTGACCGTTTTCTACCTTTCCGGGTTCTGACGGCAGTTCTTCCAGTTCTTCATGTTCAATAGGAACAAAATCACTGCCATTCAGTGAATATTCGAAAGCAACACTGGTCGGGAACTGATAAGTAGCAACATCCTCA
Source organism: Hominisplanchenecus murintestinalis (assembly GCF_943193015.1). Taxonomy (NCBI): domain Bacteria; kingdom Bacillati; phylum Bacillota; class Clostridia; order Lachnospirales; family Lachnospiraceae; genus Hominisplanchenecus; species Hominisplanchenecus murintestinalis. The sequence continues at coordinate 31,259 of NZ_CALPCM010000009.1, read as the reverse complement.
TAATAGTAATACAAATTAACCTGATCCACCAAATGCGCAGTATCCCATGCCATAGTTATAGTAGCCGCACCTGCGTTATTTCTTTCGGGCCAATTTGACCAACGTTCACTCTGCCCATTTGTAGGTGCATATTTAACTCCATTTGTTATTGCCGCCAGAGTATCACCCGTCGCATTTGACTGCAAGTCGCTGGCATCCGGTGCAATATTCTGCCTTGTTCCATATACAGGCTCCGCCACACGAATCCTTGCTGTAACCGGGTAGGTCTTACCAAGTATACTAACACTTCCTGCAATTTCTACAATTTTTCCAATTTCAGAAAAATCTGCTGCGCTGATACCGGATGTATTCCAGGTAACCTGCGCTTCCTCAAAAGCAGCCCCATCTGCATAATAGGTCATAAGTGTTGGCGGAAGCGTTGGCATTACGCCCTTCGGAGTGATTCCTGAATAATTCTTAGCTCCCTTAATCTCTCCATATACATGCACTGTCATAGACACTGCAATTTCCTGCCCATCATTTGATATAGAGCCGTTCACTTTAAATAATCCTGTCTTTTGCAGATTCGCTTTGTCATAAGAATCCCATTCGATACTTAAATTCTTATTTGTTCCGTCTGCTAACGTAGCAGCTACCGTAACCGGTAAGGTAATAGAAGCAGTTCCTACACGTGCATAACAATGTTTTGACATCTGGTAGCTTACAATTCTATTTTCCACCTGTCCCTCCGGCAATTTTGTATTTACCTCGACTGCGGCTCCGGTTAAACCTGATGAAGAAATATTTACTGTAAACCCGCCTGCCTTCGTTGTAGATCGTACGATTACCAGCGCTTTACCCGCATATGCTTTAATATGCGCAGAAGTTTTGCTGGTAAGGACGGAAGCCTGCTGATACTTATCTACCGTTGCCTGATCCCCATTGTCCACGCCCATGATTTCTCCATTGCCTTCCAGTTCAAAAACAATGTCATTTTCTGCGGCAGTATCCAAAGTCCCTGCGGCATCCTGCACATCTACAGAAATATATGTCAGGCTCCTGCCGTCAGCTGCAATCTCTTCCTTGTCGCATTTTATTCCCAGCTTACTTGCCGTACCTGGTGTAAGCACCTCTCTATTTCCCTGACAGGTATCTGTAATTTCCTTTCCGGTCTCGTCGAAAGCTTTTGCTGATATAGTTCCAGCCTCATATTCCACATCAAAAACCGAATATAGCGGGCTATACATTTCACTATATAAATCACTGCCGCCGCTGAGAGAGCTTGCATTGTCACTTGTCACGGCTGTACACAATGTACTTCCTGTCGCCGTGTAAGTATAATAAATATGACCTGCCTCTGTAATATTTACTGTGCGGGTTGCTGTTCCGATTTCTGTCCCATTGCGATACAGTTTTACCGTCGGCGCATTACTGTAAACTGCAACCGGTGTCTTGCCCGAAGTAGAATTCAACATATTATCGCCATCCCATGCAGTAACCAGATGCAGTGTATTCGCATTTTTATTCCACTGGCTGCGATAAAGATAATAATTATCCTTCGGAAAACCTGATGTCTCTACGATTCCAAAATAACTGCTGTTCGGCTTTGCGCCGCGTCCGCCGTCTCCTGTTCCTGTTCCGTTCCAGGGAGTCGGCTCACCTATATAGTCAAAACCTGTCCATACACATTCCCCTGCAAGCCAATCCCTGGTATAAACATTATAAATAGATTCATGTGCTGTTTTCCCCCAGCCTACCCTGGAATTTTGCAGATGTCCTCCAGGCAGCATCTGTCGCAAAATGGCTTTGTCCTGGCAGTACACACATCTCTTCCATGATAAACCAGGCGGTGGCAGAAATCACTGCCCTCCTCCGGCGGGATAATTTTCCACAACGCCATTTCTACCTTTTTCGGCTCTTTGATCCCATCCACAAGCCCCATCCTGTTTGTCAGCCGGATGCAGTGGGTATCTGTCACAATCGCCGGCTCGCCAAATACATCCCCCATAATCAGGTTCGCGCTTTTCCTCCCTACACCCGGAAGTTTTAAAAGCGCATCAAAATCTTTCGGTATGTTTCCGCCATACTCATCTTTCAGGATTTTCATGCAGGCGCTGATATCCCGCGCCTTGCTCTTTCCCAAGCCGCAGGGGCGCACGATTTCTTCAATCGCTTCCATTGGAGCTTCTGCCAAAGCTTCTACATCCGGATATTTTTCATATAGTTTCTCTACCACCACATTTACCCGGGCATCCGTACACTGCGCCGCAAGCCTGACACTGACCAGAAGTTTCCACGCCTGGTCGTAATCCAGCGTACATCCTGCGTCCGGGTACTCTTTTTTCAACCGTTCGATAATCTCTAACGCCCTCTGCTTCTTTGTCATTTTGTATCTCCCCTGTCTCTAAAAAAATCTGGCTCCCATATATCCAACCATGCCGTCCACACGCACTTTATACCAGCCGCCTACATCCTCCAGGAATTCTACCGTTGTTCCTGTCCAGTATTCACCGATGATTTCTCCTTCCATACTCGGCTCTGCCCGCAAATAGCAGCTCCCCTGCATCGTCAGGTACACCGGCTGCGGCTCTGTCTCGGACTCCGTCTCAGATTCAGATGGAGGTTCTGTCTGAGATTCTGTTTGAGGTTCTGTCTGAGATTCCGTTTGAGGTTCTGTTTCTTTTTGAGTCTCCACAGGCGCCTCTGTATTGTTCTTGTTTGTTTCCGTATCCTGCGCATCTTCTGCGGACTCCGTGGTTTTTTCCGATTCCACCGTCTCCCGCGCGCTCTCGGTTTCCGTAATCTTCACCGCTTCTGTGTGCTTCGCCGCTTCCTTCTGTCCCCTTCCGTCATTTACCACTTTTGAATAAATGCTGACCCCTAGAACTGCCGCCCCCATAATCAGCAGTACAATCAATGCCAGAAGAATATATCTCAGATTATCGGAAATCCATTCCTTAAAACCATTCATCTTTTGTCTCCCTTCATTCCCCATTTCCTCATATTATAACACACATCCCTTCCATTGTGAACTGCACAAAAAACGAATCTGCCCATTTGATAATTTCGTTATTATTCACAATAACCTGACTGCCATAAGAAAAAGGACTGCCCGTTCCGCAGTCCTTTCTTATATGAAGTCAAAACCCCCGCTGCAAGCAACGGGGCATCAAACTTGAAGCGCCCCAAGGGGCGGGGTATTTGACCCTCGCGGCAGTCGCCAAATGCCTGCAAACAGTCACTTGGCTCGTTGCTCGCGGGAATAAAATCATGCACAAAGCTCGTTTCCGTTCTTCCTGCCCTCCACAAATGCCTGCGCATTGTCAAGGGTCGTACGGCTGATGGCCTCCAATGCTTCTTTCGTGAGGAATCCCTGATGGGAAGTTACCATTACGTTGGGGAATGATAAAAGCCGCGCCATCGTCGAATGACTCAAAATCTGTTCGGACATATCCTCGTAAACACTGCCCGTTTCCTCCTCGTACACATCCAGACCTACTGCAAAGAACTTACCATCACGGATTCCCTGCACCAGATCCGCCGTTTTAATCAGCGCCCCCCTGGACGTATTTACCAGAATCACACCATCTTTCATCTTGTCGATGGCCTCTTTATTAATCATATGATAATTTGACTCGAACAACGGACAGTGGAGCGAAATCAAATCCGACTCTGCCAGGATATGGTCGAAATCCACATATTCCACAAAATCCAGAGACGGATTCTGATGCGTATCATAGCCAATAACCCGCATCCCAAATCCATGACAGAGCCTTGCCATCGCCGCGCCAATCTTTCCTGTTCCTATGATTCCCGCCGTCTTTCCATATAAATTAACTCCCATCAACCCACTAAGGCTGAAATCATTTTCACGCCCTTTTACATATGCCTTATGCATATGGCGGTTTGCAGTCAGCACCAGCGCCATAGCATGTTCCGCCACCGCTTCGGGTGAATAGCTTGGCACGCGCATAACTGTGATTCCCAGTTTTGCCGCTTCATCCAAATCCACATTATTATATCCTGCACAGCGCATCAAAATCAGCTTCACACCGCATTCGTGGAGAATATCTATCGTAGCCGTCCCCAAATCCATATTTACAAATGCACACACCGCTTCATATCCGTCTGCCAGCCTGGCTGTGTCCGCTGTCAGGTTAGGCTCGATAAAATGAATCTCCAAATCATGATAATTCTCTTTCTCCAAAAACTCCTTAAAAAACTTCTCATCATAGCTCTTTGTCCCAAAAAATAAGATACGCATAAAATACCTCCTTTTCTGTCTGCCAGAATCTGCTTCTCCAGGCAGATTCCTGCATAGTTCTCCGTACAAGGAAAGTATAACATGCGTATTTTCAAAAAGATAGGCTCTTTTTTATAAAATCAGCGCCTGGTAAACTCTTTCAGTTTCTGGTACAATTTCGCGACAGGAAGCCCCACCACATTGTTGTAGTCGCCGCAGATTTTTTGGATATAAACCGCAGCGCGCCCCTGGATTCCATACGCTCCTGCTTTGTCCATGGATTCTCCCGTATCAATATATTCCTGTATCTCTTTTTCCGTCATTGGGTAAAACGTAACATCTGTTTTCTCAGCAAAAACTTCTAATCTCTCCTTCCCTGCTTCTTTTGCTATCAGCGCCACGCCTGTATATACCTGGTGGGTCTTTCCCTGCAGCATAGAGAGCATGGAAAATGCCTCTTCTCTGCTGTGCGGCTTTCCAAGAATATTCCCTTCTGCCGCCACAATCGTATCAGCGCCGATGACCAGTGCATCCTCTTCTCTCTCTGCCACTGCTTTTGCTTTTAAAAACGCCAGTTCTTTCACGATTTTGTCCGGCGCATTCTCTGTAACAACTTCTTCTGCATCGCTGGCTTTCACTGTAAATACAATGCCTGCCTGCGCTAAAAGCTCCCGCCGCCTCGGCGATGCGGAAGCAAGTACAATCTGTTTCATATTTTGCCTCCCATATATTATTTCCAGGACGGCCAAAACAGGCTGTCCTATTTTCAGGAGGCCGACTGCTATCCTGCTATTGCGCTTCTCCGCATATGCCTCCTGTTGTATTCCCGGATTCCAATCTGTACAAATTCTCCATCTGTAGGGAACTTGTAAGAAATCTTTCCATATTTCTGCCGTGCCTCATTTCCTTTCCCAAGTACCAGCAGCACCGTTTTTCTTTCTACCTCCTGAATTGCACGCTGAATAGCCTGTCCCCTGTCCTCTATGTATTCATAAGGACATCCTGTAACTTCCAGATATCCTCCAATCTCCCTTGCAATATCCTGTGGAGACTCTATCCCCGGATCGTCTGCCGACAGATAAACCTTCTCAGAAAAAAGCCCTGCAATAAGCCCTAAATCTCTCCTTCTGTTAAAAGCTTTTCCTCCGGGACAGCCAAAAATAGTCACAATTCTGGCGTCCGGATGCTCCATCAGCACAGAATCAAATAATTTTTCAAAACTCAGACGGTTATGGGCAAAATCTACAATAACCTGCAGCCGCCCGTCCGCGCTCACATACTCTTCCATCCGCCCCTGAACCTTTGTCTTTGCCAAACCTGCCGCCATATATTTCACCGGAATTCCCATAGCATAAGCCACGGCAATGGCAGCAAGCGCATTTTCTACATTAAACATGCCGTGCATAGCAAGCGTAAAATGCTGCCGGAACTCCCTGCATTCCACATCAAATGAAAGCGTTCTGTCTTTCATGCAGATATTGCTTCCGAGAATATCAGGATTCCCTTTTGTCCCAAAAGTAATTACCTGATCAGACATTCTTGCCGCAGCCAGCACTCTTTTCGCCTGGTCAGAGTCCAGATTTACACACGCTGTCTTTGTCTGTTTAAAAAGCGAAAGTTTTGCACTGAAATAGTCTTCAAAATCCTCATGCTCCGTCGGGCTGATATGATCTTCTGATATATTTAAAAATACTCCCACATCAAACTTAATTTTTCTTACCCGATGGTATTTGAGCGCCTGGCTGGACACCTCCATTGTCATATGGCTTATTCCTGCATCTACAGCATTTTTTAAATGCCGGAAAAGTTCCGGTGACTCCGGCGTCGTTAGCTTTGATTCCTCGCAGGACATTCCATCGCAGGTTTCTATGGTAGAAATCAAACCGGATGCCTTTTCCTGCTTTGCCCGCAAATATTCATCCATAATCGCCCGGATATAATAAACTGTCGTAGTTTTCCCCTTCGTCCCGGTTACTCCCGTAAGGAAAAGTTCCTCATCCGGATTTCCATAGAACGCTTTTGCCAGTACGGGCATAGCTTTTCTCATGCTCTTCACCCGAATATAAGGAACTTCCTCTTCCGTGCCGTAATACTGCTCACTCACATACGCCACAGCTCCCCTTTGCAGCGCCTCCAGCAGATAATCTTTTTTAAACGCAGCGCCTTTGCACAGGAATAACGTATCTTCCTTCGCATCTCCTGAACCATAAGTCATATGATAAATGGGTGATTTTGCTTTCTGGTACAGATTATATGATACGACCAGTCCTTCCTCCATCAACAAATCCAGATACTGTTTTATATTCTTCATCTTTATCCCCTCACTTACACTTACCCTTTATCTATTAGAGTCCGCTTTTCGTTAAAAAGTTTCACTCTTTTCAAAAATAAGTATAAGCTTTTGGGCATTCCAAAATAAACACAGCAGTGTAAACATGTTGTAAACGAGAACTGAAGATTTTCTTATATTCCTCTATACCATTTTTGATACAACTCTCATCTTCTGTCACTGCGCATCGGAAACTATCCGTCTGGCACAATGCTATTCTCAATAAAATCTCCCGCTACCGGCTCTCAATTTTTCCAATATTTTTAATCAGCATAGAAATTGTCCCGTCAGGATTTGTAATAAATTCAATCGTATCTTTATTATCATAGGCTTCCATCGGGATTTTAATCTCGATCCCTGTATCTGTCATCAGATGCTGTTTCTCAAACTTCCGGGTAGTGGCTGGGTTTTGCGGCGCTACCGGAGTGTCCGCAATGTTCCATTTATCCAGCTTTTCCAGCACTTCCTCTTCCATTTCTGTCTTTCCTTTGAAAATCTTTCCCAAAACTGCCGGAACATCCAGACTTCCTTTCTCCGCCAGCTCCTGGCTGATAATACTCTTTGCCTCCATCTGAACTTCAAACTGCTCAGACTCGTCATAATATTTTTTCTGTACATCGGCAACTGTCCGGTTGAGAATTGCCAATCTTGTCTTCGAGGACATGGAACCCTTACATTTCAAAAAAACTGTAGAAAAGTAATTAGTTTTTACACCATTTACTTCGTACTTTTTTTCCAGCAGACGGATAGAATAATCCTCCAGGCTGATTAGCGCTGCCTCCGAAAGCTTCTGTTTCTCTCCCGGAAGGATTGCTTTGTATTTCAGAACGTCATTCTGATTCCCCCACGGGTCTGAATTCGTCATATGGGTATATTCCGTCTTATAATTCATCTTCAAAAGCGCCAGGTAAGGATGTCGTTCTACCGAATACTGCACCACCAGAAGGTCTGCGGCCGGAATATCAATATTTGCATTCATCACCTGATAAAGCTCCACCGCAATCTGCTTTGAAACATCTACGAACTTCTCGTCTTCCCAGGAAGCAAGAAGCGGATATACCGCTGATTCCTCTTTATCAAAACTACAGCTCTTAATATCATCGCTTCCCGCAATTCGCAGGATATGCCCCCGAAGAAAATCCCCGAAATCCGAACCATGCTCCAGCTCTTTATCTGACAGCACCGGAACCCCTACACTGGAATCTAAAATATGTATAATTGACCGGGCAATACGTATATCTTCATTTTCCATATCAATCTCCTTCCTCCATATCCATCTGCCGCCGCCTGGCAAGCATTTCTGCCACAGACGGAAACTTCTCCAGATCGGTATGGGGGAGCGCCAGCGCCGCTGTCATCATCTGAAGAAAATCCTCCACGGCTCCGAACTGAATGTATACCATTTTATCCAAAATCTCATCAATTTCGTCCAGAATACTTTTGTCCAGTAAAACTTCCACCGCACCGTCCAGAGAGGTATTCCCGGGACTTATTAAACGTGTTCTGTCTATGTCGGGATACATGCCGATAGTAACTGCCGACTCTTTGGATACATGCTTTCCAAATGCGCCTGAAACATAAACTTTCAAAATCTCATCCAGAGACACTCCGGATTCCATAAGCATGTATTCCACCATTGTATAAGCTGCCGCTTTTGTTCTGAGGAATTCGTCAATATCCTCCTGGAAAAAAAACAGTCCCGGCGCGTATTCTACCGCTAAACTTCCGCCTTGCCGCTCAATCAGAGGGCTTTTCTCCGGATCCAGTTTCCCCCGCAGATCTATCCACCCATTCTTAAACAGCTCCGCCAGCAAATCTACAATACCTGAGCCGCAGATTCCCTCTGCCTTCCCTTCCCCCAAAACATGGCTGTGAATCTCCCCGTTTTCTATACGAACCCTATCAACAGCGCCCTTTACCGCCCGCATCCCGGTTCTCACCACACCACCCTCCAGAGCCGGGCCTGCCGCCCCGGCGCCGCACAGAAGAAATTCCCTGTTTCCAATAACCAGCTCGCCATTTGTCCCGATATCGAAAAAAATACACAATTCCTCTTCCTTATATATCTTTACAGCTGCCAGGCCGCTGGTAATATCTCCTCCCAGATAGTTAGATTTACCCGGATAACAGAACACATAGCCATTCACCGGAATTCCAATCTCTATTCCCTTCAGAAATCCGGGCTGGTCTGCCCAAACCGCATAAGGGGCAGCAAACACGCAGAACGCATCCAGCCCTAACAGGAAATGAACCATCGTCGTATTTCCTGATACCGTCATCTGGATGCATTCTTCCGGCCGAATCCCCACCGTTTCCTCTATTTCTTTTAGATTTTCCAAAATCGTATCTACAGCTGCCGAACGCATCTTTTCTAACGCCTCAGGAGAATCTTTACAATAAAAAATCCTCGTCAGGATGTCTGTTCCATACGCAATCTGCCGATTGTAATGGCCAGACTCTGCCAGAACCTGCCCTGTACAACAGTCCACCAGTCTTGTCACCACTGTTGTGCTTCCCAGGTCCGTAGCCAGTCCATAATGCTTTGCACTGGTATCTCCTGCCTCCAGACGAGTCACCATCCACCCGCTTCCTTCCCATGCAAGGGAAACCGTCACTTTCCAGCCTTCCGTTTCACACAATAGATAAAGTTCCTTCAACGACGCCAAAGACATGCGCGCTTCAATTCCTTCGGCACGCAGTCCCTCTATTATCCTCATCTGGCCAGAGCGGTTATCCTCTTCCGTAGGTTCATCCAGTTCCAGATAAATTTTTCTGCTGATTCCTTTCATCTGAATCCTCCCGGTTTTTAAATTTACTGCGCTTTCCTACGCTCCGGACGCAGCCCTCTCTGCGGATTCTGCGCCGGCTGCCCTGACACATTCTCTGCCGTCTGGAACTCAATCTGTTTCGAAACACTGAGAGCCAGAGCCATCTCTACCATCAAAAACACAATAGACGTCCCGCCATAGCTCACAAATGGAAGCGTGATACCTGTGGTTGGAATCATGTTTAATACCACTGCAATATTCAGAACCACCTGAAGCGCAATATGCGCAAAAATCCCGGTAACAATCAGTGACCCCAAAAGATCCGGCGCATTCTGTGCAATAAACATCAACCTGTACAGCATAAAAATAAACATCAGTGTCAGCATCGCCGCACCAAAAACCCCCAGCTCTTCACAGATAATCGCAAAAATCATATCATTCTGTGCTTCCGGCACTGCTGACAATTTCTGAATACTATTTCCCAGTCCTTTTCCGAAAAATCCGCCGGAACCAATGGCATACAGCCCTTGCATAACCTGATAGCCGCCCGCTGAAGAATAAGTCTCCGGATCTACCCATACCAGGAGCCGGTTCAGACGGTTCTGCAGAGAACCTCCGCTTTCCAGGCTTCCTACAAAATGAGCAAACCACTCAGACTCCGCAAATCTTCGTACAGCGTATACGGCAGCTACGATAGCCCCGCCTCCCAAAATAGCAAACCGCTTTGCTCGCGGATGCGTCACCCCCAGCAGAACAATCGTGATTCCGGCTATAATAATCGCCGTGCTCAGGTTACTCGTAAAATAAAGCGTACAAATAGAAGTAACTGCCCCCAGGAGAAGCACCATCGCCGGAGCCTTAAAACCTCTTATTTTCCTTCCCATCTTCACAATTACCACAGGCAGCAAAAGGATAATTGCCACCTTGCCAAACTCAGCCGCCTGAAAAGACACGCCGCCTACATAAATCCATCTGGTCGCACCATTCGCGGAGCGCCCGATAAATTTTGTAATAATGATTAAAAAATTTGCCGCCAAATATGCAATCCCTGCAAATTTGGCATAAAAATGATAATCAATCTGAGATGCAATCAACACGCCGGCCAAACATACCGCACAAATTTTCGCCTGTTTGCCGAAATACTCCATGTCCTTCGCGGCTTTTTCTGTTATCTGTGCCCGGTAGGCGCTGGCGCTGTACAGCATAATCAGTCCAAAACATGTAAGCAGAATCACAATTGCCAGCAGATTATAGTCATAATACCGCCGGCCTCCGCCTTTTACTCTCTTTTCATGGGATTTCCCTCTTGCTTGATTCATTCCAAAACTCCTATATCCGGCAGATATTTTCCATACCCTCAAACAACGCGCCAAACATCCATGCCTGCACTGCAAAATCACTGCTCTTTCAAGGTACGGACGCTTAACTTCTTTCCGGATTATCATAACACACTTTTTCCAAAAAGCAAACTGCTTATATCATAACCTTTCCGCACTTGAAAATCAGTGAAATATCAAAAGGCCTCCTTATGATAATTTATTTCATCATAGAAGACCTTTGATAACGCCTGACAATAAAACACCTTATTATTTTTCAACATATTTCTGTTTCTTTTCAATCTCTGTAAGATAGGACACCCTCATGTCGTGCCGCCCACCTTCATACTCTGTCTCCAGCCAGCCGTCCACAATCGCTTTTGCCGTCTCGATTCCGATGATACGTGCTCCGAATGCAAGCACATTGCTGTTATTATGCTGTTTGGAAAGCCGCGCTGTCACCGGCTCGCTGCACACGCAGGCACGGATGCCGTTCACCTTGTTTGCCGCCAGCGAAATCCCTACGCCGGTGCCGCAAATAAGCACTCCATAGTCTGCTTCTTTCGAAGCTACAAGGTTCGCAACCTTTTCGCCATACTCTGCATAGTTGCAGCTCTCATTTGTATCTGTTCCCACATTTATTATCTCATACCCCTTTCCCTCCAGATATTTGACGATTTCATTTTTCATTTCTACTGCCGCGTGGTCATTCCCGATTGCCAGTTTCATCCTTTATCTCCTTTCTTTCTAAATCTTCTTCCAGAATTGATGTACAATGCGGACACCTTACCGCCTCCAGCGCTATCTCGCTCCTGCAAAACGGACATGTCTTCGTTCTGGGCGCCGCTGTTTCTTCCCTGGGCTTCATCCTTGATGACGCGGCGTTCATAGCTTTAACAATACTGAAAATCACCAACGCCATGATAAGGAAATTAATAATTGCCGTGATAAATTTCCCATAGTTCAGTGTCACTTCCCCCATAAGCGTAACACTCAGCTTGTCAAAATTCAGCCCGCCAAACAGTCCCAGAACCGGAGAAATGATATCCTCTACCAGCGATGATACGATTCCCGTAAAAGCGCCTCCTATAATGATACCAACTGCCATATCCATGACATTCCCCCGACTGATAAATGTCTTGAACTCCTTCCAGAATTTTTTCATTCCGCCTCTCCTCTTCTTATGTATTTTCTGAATCCTTGCTTTTATTATAAAGTATTTTTTTCTGTTTCGCAATTTTTTTCCTGCATTTTCGTCACAAAAGTCCTCACTGTATAGACCACATGGAAATGCCCCATGTGTACAAAAATCTTTTTTCCCATTTAATAGATGTCTGAACTGTAAAATAAAATTTATTTTTTCCAAAAAAACACTGACATTTTTATCAACAATGTGATATGCTTAGAATATATAAAAAATGCAATTGTCCGGAACTTAACAAATCTATACAGAGCCTTCCTGGTTTTAAAGTACATTACCGGACATCTGCTTAAGGAGGGATAAATATGTTTCATGTAGGAGAATTTGTTGTCTATGGCTCACAGGGCGTATGCAAAGTAACTGACGTGGGATGCCTGAACTTACCAGGCGCTCCCGATGACCGTCTCTATTATACGCTGGAGCCGTGCCACATACTAGGTGGGAAAGTTTTCACTCCGGTAGACAACCAGAAAGCGATTATCCGCCCGGTTATCAGCAAAGACGAAGCTATAGCGCTGATTGACGATATGACAGATATCGAGACACTGTGGGTTCCCGATGAAAGAAAACGAGAATCTTATTACAAAGATGCCCTCAGGAAATGTGACTGCCTGGAGCTGGTCAAAATCATAAAAACCACGTACCTCAGAAAACAATCCAGGGTGGCTGCCGGAAAAAAAGTGACTACAGGGGATGAAAAATATCTCCATCTCGCTGAATCAAACCTCTATGGAGAGCTTGCCGTCGCCCTGGATATGGAACAGGAACAGGTAAAGCAGTTCATCATAGACCGCATAAAAGACACTCAGGAAGCTGATGCGGAAATTAGCTGATCTAGAGACTTAAATGAGTATCCCATTTCTTCCCATTTTGTCAGAAGTTCATCAAGAATCTGTCCATTTGTGCTTGAAGTATTATGTAGGAGGACGATCGCTCCCGGATGGATGCGTCCAAGAAGTTTCTCAAAAGCTTCTTCCCGGCTCGGCTGTTTGTCCTGATACCAATCCACATAGGCAAGGCTCCAGAAAAAGGTATGGTATCCCAAATCTTTTGCCATCTGTAGATTATCTGTACTGTATTTCCCCTGTGGGGGCCGATAGTATTTAATCATGTCCTTACCCGTGAGTTCCCTGTAAATCGACTCCACATCCTGAAGTTCTTTTGAAAATGTATCCAGTGTGGAAATTTTTGACATGTCTGGATGATGGTATGTATGGTTACCGACCGTATGTCCCTCTTCTGCCATCCGCTTTACCATGTCAGGCGAATCCCGTATAAAAGTTCCTACCACAAAAAATGTGGCGGGTACGTTATGTTTTTTCAGCGCATCCAGTATCAGGGGCGTATTGCCGTTTTCATAGCCGCAGTCAAAGGTGAGGTAGAGCACTTTCTCTTCCGTATCCTCGGCATAGTAGGCGTCATACTGCTCCAGTTCTTGGACAGATGCATTTGCTATGGGCGGCTGTCCTTCCTCCTGAAAGCTCAAGCCCCAGTTGTCTGCTTCAGGCTGCACCCTGGAACTCGCTGCAGGTGAAAAGCGGCTTGCCGCCAGCCGTCCGGCAAAAAACGCCAGCAGGAAAATCAGGGCAATTTTCGTTAGTCCGAGAAGTTTTTGTTTATTAACCATAGAAAAATCTCCAGATTTTTTTCCTTACAGTATATTATCTCCGACTAAAAAACATGTATAAAAAAAAGTACTTGCAAAATGCCGTAAAAAAAGATATAATAATCCAGTCAGCAGTTACATGGTACTGCAGGACAGGCTGAAATAGCTCAGTTGGTAGAGCACTTCACTCGTAATGAAGGGGTCGAGGGTTCAAGTCCCTTTTTCAGCTTTTTAAAAAGTCTTGGTTTTCAAGGCTTTTTTCATTTTCTGCATAGTGAAAGCCGCCCATTGTGCCAATTGGTTGGCACGGGCGGCAGTTACTTTTTCCCTTGGCTGCCCCGCTGCATGGCAGCCGATAAATGGCATACGGCAGCGGGCAGAGAAGGGAACGGATATTGAAGAATATTGAATCCAAACGCTATATTGACGGACAGCTTAAGCTTTGCACAGGTCTTCTCTGACCTGCGTACTCGATTTGGGTACTCAGCTTATCTTCATCATTCCCGCTGCGGGAAATTTTCCCCTGAGTGGATGCACACTGTTAGATATCCAGTCCGGCGAAGTTGATACAGAATCCCGGATAAATAGTAAACAGGTCAACGGCTATTTTTAGGCCTAGCTGATAGCACTGTTTCCATGCACTCGACCTTATTATACCGGAAAATTCAGCATCAAAAGGTAGAAGCAATCATTCTACTTCTTCGCATTCTCTTCCAATTCCAGCATGTACTTATCAAAATCGGACATGAACAATCTGTCCTGAACTACACGATATTTTTCAAACTCAGTTTCAGCTTTTGCCTTGGCACTCTCTGCTGTGATTTTGCCTGCATCTTGCAAAACTTCTCTGTCATCTGCCATAAGGAACAAATTAAGTCGCTTCGCCCAATCTTCCATTGTCATAGGGATATGGCGCTCTGCACGATCTTCTGCCAAATCCAGATATGCAGACGATACGCTCTAACGAACGCATTTCCGGTGCTGCTGCCCATGTGGTCAGTCCCATATGCGGCTTATCTGCATCCGCACGCTCGTAAATCAACTCTGCTGCCGTATGTCCGCGCACCGCATAGTGCATCTTGTTCTGTACCTTTGCAAAGAACTGCTTTGTTGTTTTTGCAGTTCGGTCATAAATTTGCCCACTTGCGAAACTGTACAGCTCGCTCATTGTTCACCTTAAATCCAACAGCAATAATCATTTGAAGATTATAATGCTTCGTATCACGAGTAACCTGACGTGAGCCTTCCGTCTGAACTATTCGAAAATTCCGAATAGTTGCCGCCTCTTCTAATTCACTGTCTACATAAATTTTTTAATATGCTCATTTATGAGTGAAACCAGATAAGGAGAAAACTAAAAATTGTGTTTAAGACAACAGACACCATAATGTGGAGTGAATATCTTATTTGGAGGAAATAGAAAATGACAAAATCATTATTTGAGGAACTGGGCGGCAGATACGAAAGGAAAGGCGATTATTTAATACCGTGTTTGACTGTACCCGCCAAAGAAGAACAGCCCATAGGCATATGGGGACAGCGGCATTTGGATTATCTGAAGCAGTACCGAAAGGTTACATATACCAATCTTCTTACAATCGGCAGGCAGGGCGCTTATCTTGCCGACATTGACAGGCAGGCGCAGGAACACTTTGAAAGGCTCATAGAGGGCATGAAACAGGCACAGGGTATCACAGAACAGCTAAAGGCAGAAAACGCCTTAGAATGGACAGGAAGAATGAATAACATAAGGGCGTGTGCTAGGGAGATTGTATATGATGAAATTATTTACACATAGACAGCAAGGCGACAGAGGGGAAAAGCTCTGTCGCTTTTCTTTCGGGAAGCATCTGAATTTAATAGTGATTTTTTTCAGAATATATTGACATGGCAGTAATGAGTTACTATGCTATTCGGCAGGAACTTGTTACTACTAAATACGAAGGAAAAATAGATGAAAATGGACGAACTCTTTGAAGAATATGACTGTAATACCGAACACAGAGTACAAGCGATATTTTCATGTATCTTTATACTACAAAATTGCATGCAGACAGCGGGTGAAAAACTTCAAACGGAAATATCCCTAAAGCAATGGTTATTACCTGCAATAACAGCTTGCTGCCCAGAGCCACGAACATTAACAAATATCGGAAATCTTATGGGCTGTTCCAGACAGAATATAAAAAAATTAGCTTTAACTCTTGAAAAGAAAGGATTTGTCCGTTTGCTATTAGAGGGAAATAATTCTGTCCGTATTGAGCTAACCGATAAAGTAGGTCAATATGCCGAAGAAATAGGAGAACGCCATTCACAGTTTTTGAAGTTGCTATTTACAGATTTCAACAAGGACGAAATAGATTTGCTTTTCCGTCTTTATGTAAAATTATTTGCTGGCATAGGGCGGGGAGAAAAATATGCGGAGAAATTAGGCTAATAAACATTGGTAATGGGTAAATGATTTTCATCATCACGCATAATTTGATTGCCGCAAACCGATTTAAGGATTATTTAATAACTTCTATGCTACAATCGAATCACAAAGCGAAAGGAGCAACGGAAATGTATTTACAAATACTGAAAAAAGACCTTAAGCGCAAAAGGGCGATGAACGTGATACTACTAGTATTTATTATACTCGCGTCGATGTTCATGTCCTCCGGCGTGAGTAACATCATCACCGTGACGACTGCGCTGGACAGCTATTTTGAAATGGCGGACGTGCCCGATTATTTCGCATTTAGCGAAAACAAATCCTCCGACCAGGATATTTGCGGGACACTTGAAAACGCCTCTGCGATAGACGAGTTCCGTATCGAGGAGTTTGTCTCGATGTCCCAGTCCAATATTACGCGAGTCGGCGAACCGCTTAACGCTTCCAACCTCAGTCAGAAATTAGTATTACAGAGCGACAGAGATATGGGGATAAATTATTTTCTGGACGACGAAAGTATTCTTAAAAGCGTGCCGAAAGGGGAAATTTACGCTACCCGTTTCATAGAGAAAAACATGGGACTTAAGGTAGGCGACAAAATTACTGTCGAAATAGAGGGCGTAAGCCGCGAATTTACCTTTGCGGGTAGTTTCAGGGACGCTGTCTGCGGCACGGAATTGATGGGCATTAAAAGGTTTATCCTGAACGGCGAGGACTTTGACGAATATATGTCCGATGAGACGATAAAAAATACGTATGGCGGAAAATTCTTATACATACACACCGCCGACCTTGACAGAACCCTGTCCCAGATCGCGGATCTATCCGATGGCTTTACCTTTTCGGGCGATGCGGAGATGGTGGATCAAGCCTATATTTTTGATATGATAATCATGAGTTTTATCCTTGCAATAAGCCTTATTCTCATAATCATATCCTTTGCGGTGCTGCGGTTCACCATAGCCTTTACCATCTCCGAGGAGTTCCGCGAGATAGGCGTTATGAAAGCAATGGGCATACGCAACATAAAAATTCGGGGACTGTACCTTACAAAATACGCCGCTATTTCCATTGTCGGCGCAGCACTCGGCCTGATACTTAGCTACCCGTTTGGGAAAATGCTTATCAATCGTTCCACGGAGTTTATTATAATAGACAGCGGCAGTAACGCTTTTGTCAATATCGGCTGCGCGGTTCTGGTAGCGGCTGTCATTCTCCTGTTCTGTCTCGGCTGCACGGGTAGGGTGAGTAAAATGTCCCCGATCGATGCTGTAAGAAACGGGCAGACGGGGGAACGCTTCCGCAAAAAGAGCGTTATGAGCCTTGGAAGATCGCGGCTTGGCACGACGGCTTTCCTTGCCGCAAACGATATTGTAAGCAGTCCCAAACGCTACGCTGTCATTACCTTTACGTTTTTTCTGTGTATGTCGCTGCTGATCATGCTTTCCAATGTCACGGCATCTCTTAAAAGCGGAAAGCTGCTGAAATATTTTGGGATGGCGGACTGCCACGCCGTTACGGACATTGGCGACGAAGCTATGAAATTTATGGCTGAGGACGGACATGAAAGGGTTGAAAAATATCTTGAGGACATGGAGCAGACCCTTGCGGAAAACGGTATGCCCGCGGAATGTATGACGGAATATTATATTTATACGATGATAAGATACGGCGAATATGAAAGCAAGACAGCTATACTTCAGGGTACGGGAACAACAATGGATATGTACGAATATTTAGAGGGTACTCCTCCCCAAAACAGCGGCGAAATTGCAGTGACGACCCTTTTGGCAAAACAGCTTAAGGCGGAAATAGGCGATACCGTTACCTTGTCCTACCCAACAGGTGAAACGGCGGAGTTCATCATAACCGCTCTGTATCAGTCAATGGTCAATCAGGGCATATCCGTAAGGGTTCATACCGACTGCGATATCAACTATATCGCAGCAAGCGGCTCCCCCGGTACACAGATAAAATTTACCGACGGCCCCGACGATAAGGAAGTATTAAGCAGAATTGAAAAGATCAAGGAGCTTTATCCTAAGTTTTCAAGCGTTAAAACAGCGGGCGAAACCGTAAAGGACAACACCGGAGTCGGCGACGCCATAGACGCGGTTAAAAAAATGTCCGCCGTCCTTACGGTAATTTTAGCCGCACTTATAACCGTGCTTATGGAGCGTTCCTTTATCGCAAAGGAGCAGGCGGAGATCGCCCTTTTGAAAGCCATCGGCATTAGGAACGCCAAAATATACGGACAGTACACGTTAAAATTTTTCATTGCGGCAGCGGCGGCTGTACTTCTTGCGGAGTTTTTGGGTATGCCCCTTACAAAGCTTTTCTTCGACCCTATTTTCGGGACGATGGGGCTTGAAATGGGCGTAGAATATATGCAAAACCCTGTGGAGATATACGCAGTATTCCCCGTTATCGTCCTTACCGCCACAGCCGTAAGCGCGTTTTTGACCTCTCTATACACAAGAAAAATCAAATCCTCCGATACGGCAAGCATTAAATAATGAAAGGAAGAATCAATTATGAATATTCTCGAAGTAAAAGACCTCTGCAAAACGTATATCGTAAACAAGCGGCAGAACAACGTATTGAAAAACGTAAATTTCACGATTGGCGAGGGAGAAATGGTCGCCGTTATGGGTCCGTCAGGCTCTGGAAAATCCACGCTGCTGTACGCAGTTTCGGGCATGGATAATTTTACCGCAGGAGAAGTGAGTTTCTGTGGGAAAAATATCGCAGGGATAGGAGAAAAAGAACTTGCAGACCTGCGCCTTGACGAAATGGGTTTTATCTTTCAGCAAATGTATATGCTGAAAAACCTCACCATATTGGATAATATCATACTTCCTGCAACGCAATCCAAAAAACAGCGTGAACCCCGCAGGGAAACGGCGCGGCGCGGCCAGGATTTCATGCGCAGACTCGGCATTATCGACATTGCCGACAACGACATCAACGAGGTTTCGGGCGGTCAGCTTCAGCGGGCATGTATCTGCCGCAGTATGATAAACGACCCGAAAATGATTTTTGCCGACGAGCCGACAGGGGCTTTGAACCGCGCTTCCTCCGACGAGGTAATGGAAGAGCTTGTAAAATTAAATTCTGAGGGAACAACAATCATGCTCGTTACTCACGATGTTAAGGTCGCGGCAAAATGTACAAGGGTCATGTACATTGTTGACGGAAACATAAAGGGAGAGTACGACTTAAGCGACTGTTCCACGCAGATAAGAGAACGGGAGCGCGCATTGAATAACTGGCTTCTGGAATTAGGGTGGTAATATGGATATTCTCATTGTTGAGGACAACAAGGAGCTTGCCGACCTGCTGTGTGATTTTCTCCGTGCGGAAAATTATACGGTATCGGCGGTTCAAACAGCCGAAAAAGCCTTGCTGCTGTACGAAAGATACGGCGCAAGGCTTGTCGTGCTTGACATCATGCTGCCCGATAAGGACGGATTTTATGTTCTGGAAAAAATTCGCAGGTCGAGCAACACGCCCGTATTGATTGTAAGTGCGAAAACGGAAAAGGATGACAAGCTGAACGGACTGAATCTCGGCGCAGACGATTATATAGAAAAGCCATATGATATTGATATTATGCTCGCAAAAATAAGCGGGATTTTTAAGCGACGATACGCTCTTGACGAAATTACTGACGGCAATATACGCATAAATAAGGCGAGCCGTGCCGTTTACAAAAACGAAAAAGAACTCGAAATGACCGCGAAGGAATTTGAGCTGCTCCTGCTTTTGATGGAGAATAAGGGCAGGGCTTTGAGCAAGGAATACATTTTTGAACAGGTCTGGGGCAGCGACAGCTTTTCAGAACAACAGACACTGACGGTACACATAAAATGGCTGCGGCAGAAAATAGAGGACGCCCCTAAAAATCCTAAAAAAATAGTGACTGTATGGGGGGTGGGTTATAAATATGAAAGCGTTTAACAGATTTTTTTCGGCAGTTACAGTTGCTATAATCCTATTGTTTGCTGTCGTGAATATGATTCTTGCTGCCGACAAAACCGATGGGAGCAGGCAATATCGGGTGGAGATAAGCCGTCTTGCCCGTGAAATAGAAGCAAATGGTTCTGCCTACATTTCCGAATGTGAGTATGTAACAAATATTGAGCGATACGGAGAAAAATTTTACAGCACGGACAGCGACTATGTTATCTGTGAAATAAACGGAGAACTTTATCGTTTTGATTACAATACAAACAGCTACTCCGAAAAAACGCAGCTTACAGGAATTGTAAATGCCGTTCTCGTTGTTATGGCGATTTTAATCATAACGGTTTTACTTTATATAAAATTCGCAATTCTTATGCCCTTTGAACGTCTGAGCGGTATCCCTTACGAGCTTTCAAAGGGTAATCTCGCCGCGCCGATAAAGGAAACGAAAAACCGTTTTTTCGGAAAATTTCTTTGGGGGATCGATATTCTCCGTGAAAATATAGAACAGCAAAAGCAGCGCGAACTGGAAATGCAGAAAGAAAAGAAAACACTGCTGCTATCGCTCTCGCACGATATTAAAACGCCGCTTTCCGCTATAAAATTGTACTCGGCAGCACTGTCGAAAAATTTGTATTTGGACGCGGAAAAGCAGCACAAAATCGCTGAAAACATCAACGAAAAAGCGGACGAGATCGAGGGCTATGTTTCACAGATTATAACGGCTTCAAGAGAAGATTTCTTCAGCCTTGAAGTGAACATGGGCGAGTTTTATCTTTCGGAACTTGTTGAAAAAATCGCGGGATATTACAGGGAAAAACTGGCGCTTATCAAAACAGATTTTATTATTGGAAAATATAAAAACTGTCTGCTATCGGGGGATTTGAGCAGGAGCGTTGAAGTGATGCAAAACATTATTGAAAATGCCCTCAAATACGGCGATGGCAGACGTGTGGAATTGATTTTCCCCAAAGACGACGAATGCGTCCAAATTGCAATCATGAATGGCGGTTGTACGCTTGAGAAGGACGATTTGCCACATATTTTCGAGAGCTTTTGGCGCGGAGCAAATGCGGGAAACATTGGCGGCAACGGGCTGGGGCTTTACATTTGCAGACAGCTCATGCGCAAGATGAATGGCGAAATTTTTGCGAAGATCGACGATGACATCATCACTGTCACCACAGTTTTCGCAAGAGCGTAAATGCTATTCCTATGTCGGGATTGTGGACATCCCAACGGACGAGGAAATGCGGGAAATGGAACAGGAATATATGCAGCGTACCACACGTCAAACCGCCTGAATATAGGCGTGGCAGGAGAAAATCTATGCTCCTGCCAGTACATATCTATTTTTATCCCTATCTGGTTTAACCCATAATTAATTATACTATAGATTGCGGACTCTTCGGAGCCCGTTTTCTGTTTTTGGGGTATAAAAATGGAGCTGCTGCTCCAGTAGATTATTCATCTACTTTTGCAACAGCCCCTTTCATTTTCTGCATAATGGAAGCCGCCCATTTTTGAGCGGCTTTTTCTGATTTGACTACCGAAAGGCTGCCAGACTTTCATCTGACCGCCTTTCTCATTACTTCCATTCCCCTATTTCACGCTTATATCCACAAAGAAATCATATTCATGTTCATCTAAGCTGTTAAAGTTCAGATACATATTGCCTGTCATATCCTCGTCTACCACATAAAGCACCGTATATTCCAGTGTCTCCCCCGGCTGTATATCACGGTAGAAGAAATGGTTTCTGTTCTCTCCGGTATGCTGCGGCTTATCTACCCAGACCGGAGAAGCCTCTGACTGTATCAGGCCATGATCCCGATCCACTGCCTCTGTGTAGAAATCAGGATATTTGTAAGTACCGTCAGCCTGTGCTTCCATCCGGCTCAGCCTGCCCGCGCCCATCCAATAATCTACCGTTTTCTGTGACTGGTTTTCCGCTTTAAACTTCACCTCAAGAATTTTCTGTCCTGTTGTCTCCCGTGAGACTTCCTCCATACTTTCCTGAGCGCAAGTCATTCTCTCATAAGCCTTCAATGTCCCGTCCTCATTTACCCAATAGGACATCTCTCCGTCATAATCAAAGAAATTCTCTTTTGCATAGCCTTCTACAGAATCTACCAAGCGCGCACTCACAACTGTCGTCTCCACGCCGCTGTGAATCTTGTTCTGGAATACCTCTCCAATCTGAGCCACCTGATCTGCGCCTGCTCCTTTTGCCCGGGCTGCTTTCTGCCGTGCTTCATACTCTTCTTTAGCTGCATCCTCTTTCGCTTTCAGTTCCTTATCTACATATTCCAGCGGCTGGCTCTCGTCTACTGTTACATCCAGATTGTCTGCCACCTTCTTCAGCTCATCCATAGGAATATCATTTCCGCCGTACACAACCACGATATAGCCATCTGTCGGATTAAACAGATAAATCCTCTTATCAAATCCATACTGAGTTCTGCTGCTATCAAAATCCAGTGTGAGCACATGGGCTTCCATATTTGCCAGTGTAGTTTTTTCCAAATCTTTCAGATTCTCCACCTGTAGGAACTCTGCTTCTGCATTCAGCCATGCCGCATTGACCTCACATATGGAAATCCCGTTTTTGTGCTCCCCATCCTTATCGTATTTTCCCTCTCCATACTCTGTATACCCCTCCGGGATATATCCCGGAACTGCTTTCACCTCACAGGGAGTCAGTTCATAATTCATCTGAAAATCATAGGAAAGTTTGTTCTCCTGCTCTACTGTTTGTTTTGTAAAAAATCCGTTTGCTGCAAGCACTCCCAGAGAAGTCACTGCAAGCATAGCTGCAGCCGTTCCCACCAGAAGCCATTTCCTGTAGGAACGTGTTCTTGCCGGCCAGTATTCCTGCCCGCTCAGGCTACTGTACGCACCGTATACTTTATCATTCACTTCCTCTGGAAGTACCAAATCCTGCCTCAAAATCCGTTTCATTTCTTTTTCGCTATATCCTTTCATACGTTCTGCCCCCTACGATAATATTTTCACCTTGATATTCCTTTGCAAAACTCCTTCTCGCCCGTACAAGCCGCGTTTTTACAGTATGCTCATTCAACTCCAGAAGCTCTGCAATCTCCCGGGTATTAAACCCCTCCACATAGTAAAGAATCAATAGCGTCCGGTACTTTTCATCCATCGATTTCAGAAGCTCCATAAACTCCAGATTCTCCTGTTCCATATCTCTTCCCTCTGCTTCGGGCAGTTCATCCATCAGGCAAAGTTCCCTGTTCTTTCTAAGAATATCCTTACATTCATTAATCAGAATCCGTATCATCCATGTTTTGAAATACTGCGGCTCACGCAGCGTTGCCAATTTTTCATAACAAATAAGTATCGTATTCTGCATAGCATCTGCTACATCCTCTTCATGGTGCAGATAAGACTTTGCCACTTTGTACATCCCCTGCTTATTCATCTCCATTAGCTGCACAAAGGCTGCTTCATTCTTTTTCTGCGCCTTTACCACCAAATACCTCAACCGGAAAACACCCCCTTCCTATTTTGTTTTTCCTTACACCTATTAGACGGTATACATTCGAAAAAGGATTCACGAAAAACAAATTTTTATCAAAACCCACGGAACCGCCAACAACCTTTGCTTTCTTTTTCAATTCATTCTGCAGGATACCCGGCCTCTGTTATATATTTACGATTTCCTACATGTACCAGCTGTTTTCACCCATCTTTCCCAAATCATTACTTAAATGAATTTCATTTTCTTCAGACACAATACGGTCAATTTCACAGAGGAATGAAATCTTCAAAATGCAGTGGTAATTGAACTGGTTCATAATATAATCTTAAGTAGTAACCGCTCTCCATTTTTTGCAGAAAAAAGAGGGCAATCCCTTAAGTCACTTCATGACTTTTGAGACACCCTCTTCCTATGCTTCTATAGCATTCACTGCTATTCTAATCATATAAAAATCGGAGTGACAAGATTTGAACTTGCGACCTCTCGGCCCCCAGCCGAGCGCGCTACCAAGCTACGCCACACTCCGATGCAAATAATTATATCAAAATCTCCGTCAAATAGCAAGTGAAATTTTGTAGGATTACAAATGCGGAAAGAGGAGCTGATGCTCCCCTCTCGAATATCTTCTATTATTATTTTCTAATTTACGCATATTTCCTGTTCCGTTTCCGGCTCTAGCCACCATTCCGGCTGCTCTTCCGTTTTCACCTGAGACTGCATTTCCAGCACCTTCTGCGTTTCAGGCTGCGACGGCGTCTCAGGCTGTGTTTCAGGCGGCATTTCAGGTTCCGGCACTGGCAACGGCTCCGGCTCCTCTTTCAGCGGTCCCAGCAAATCATTAAGAACCTGCTCCGCCGTCATTTTCTGATAACCGTCCGGGTCTGTCATAATCGATTTTCCGCTTACATTCCAGCGCATTTGACAGAAATGGCTCAGATACTTTTCGTCTCTCAGCCGATGGCTGAACTTTTCACTCCACTTTGGAAAATACTGCTCCATATATTTCTGCGCCAGTTCTGCTGCCTCGCTTTTCGTCCTTCCATCCGGCGCCACCGTTCCTGACAGCTGAACTCCCTGGCTTGAGGATGAATGCAGCGCTACTACGCTGCCGTCTTTACACTCACCAATCACAATCCAGACATGTCCGCAGTCACTACAAGCGCTGCTCATGATATCTCCAGGCTTGTAATCCTTCACACTTGCCCGCTTGATATATTTCCCCCAGCCCCTGGAAGCATAATTCCGCGCCATATCTTTTGCCGACATCACATAGCCATTATTTCCGCTTTTGGTATTCATGATATTATAAATCGTCCAGCCCACATACCCTGAGCAGTCCAGCCCGTCATGCCGTTGATACTGCGTATTGATATAGTTATAATCCTTTGTCTGGGCATTAAAAAATCTTGTCCATTTCTTGCTCACACCCATACTCCGAGCCTCTGTGCTTCCTCCCAGGCCGTCGGTGCTCCAACCGCCTCCCCACACATAAACTACTTTTCCCAAAGGCTGTATTGCTGACTTCAGGTATTTCTTAATCGTAGATACCTTTTTCGTCTTCTGCTTCTTTGTCCGTAACTGAAGCCTTTTACTATACTTGCTGTAATAAGTTTCCCCTCCAATTTTCCGATAAGCCTTCACTTTAAAACGGTACAGCGTCCCTTCCGGCAAGCCTGACATACTATGATAGTTTTTTCTCGTTGACTTTACTCTGATGTACTGTCCCGCTGTACTGCTGTAACGGTACACCACATATCCCCTTGCCTTCGGCACTTTCTTCCAGGTAAGTTTTATATAATTTTTGTCATAATCCGCTTTCAGCCCTGTCGGAGCCTTGACCTTTGCCGCCAAAACCGGCTGGCCTATACAAATGGCAGCAAAAAATACCAAAACAAATAAAAACCCCGTTTTCTTTCGTCTCTTACGCATACTCCCATTCCTCCTCTTAATGATAAGGCACAGCACTTCTATCCCCGAGCAGCAGTCGTACTCCCCAAACCGCCATTACGGATATCTGTCACCTCATCATCCACTGTAATCCCATATTCCACAAAAATCCCCTGCATAAAACCCGTTCCCTTTTTCACGCACACTGTCTTGTTTTCATTCGTGTCATTTGTAAGCTTTACAAAAATATGGCCTTCATTATCTGAATAAAAATAATCGCTGTCAATAATACCCACCGTATTATTAAGCTGAAGGCGGAATTTGAATCCCAGTCCACTCCTCGGGTAACATTTCAACACCCAGTCTTCTTCCATCTCCACCCGGATTCCTGTAGGTATCTTTATCGTTCTTCCAGGTGCCAGCACAAAATCTGACGGGGCAAAAAAATCATACCCTGCCGAACCGACAGTCGCCCGACGCGGGAGCTTAATTTCTTCATAAATCTTCCCGGCTTCTTCTCTATTAGAATCCGGAAACTCTCCCAACCACCCTTCTGCAAACTGCTCAAAACTGACTTTGTAGAATTTTGCAATCCGTTTCATCTTTTCCCCTTTCTGTTGCCGGGTCTGGAAATCTATTTCCAGACTTACTCTCCCATTAATCACAATATAGCACTGCTTCGCCTTTTGCCAAAGACTTTTGCACATCTATCACCCTTTGGTTTGCGCTTCCTCTCCAATAAAGCTGCGTATTTCTTCTGTCTCTTTCATACTCGCCATCCACCATAACATCCAGGTACTTCACCAGGGGATACTTATTTTCTTTTTCCCAGAGTCCTCCTGTATACAGCCAGATGGTCTTATCCGGAAATTTTTCCTTTACTTCCCTTACCAAGCCTTCTACATCCAAGCGGTTTCCCGGATACAGCGGGTCTCCCCCGCTAAGCGTCAGCCCGGAAACATAACTTTTCTCCAGCTCGTCAAATATCTCCTGCTTCGCCTTCCTGCCAAAATGCAGCCCTCCATTAGGATCCCAGGTAACCGGGTTATGGCAGTCCTTGCAGCAATGGCTGCATCCGGCCACCCACAAAACCACCCGCAGGCCATCCCCATTCAGCATATCGTCCTTCGTTATATTATGATACCTCATTTCTATCTGTCCTTTCAGCATGAAAACTCAATCCCTATATTTAGTATTTAACCGCAGGGATAGCACATGATATTGTAGTGCCGTTTCTTATCTTATCATCTTCCATTTGCCCCGTCAACCCAGAACAGATAAATATTCAGGGAAGACTGCAGAATTCTCTCCGCGGCCGCTCCGGCAGGGTATGATGCATAAAGATTTCCCATACTAAAGTTGTCATTTGCTCTGTGCCAGGTATTATATCAAGCATGATAGCCTCCTCTATAACTTCTGATTGTAAATGTATCTTATGCCAATAAATCACACTTAACTTTTACATTGGTTTTAGATTTTTATTGAGCCTGTCCACCATCCAGGCAATCCGTTTTTTCGCACCCGGCTTCAGTCTTTGCGTCAAAATATCCATTTCTCCCAAAATGAAATAAATTTTTATACTTCTTGTTTCTCAAAACGGTACATGAAGCGTTCAACCAACTTAACAAAAAAAGAAGGCCGCTTTCCCGGCAGCCCTCCCTTTCCTATTCTTTTCAAAAATCCGCTTCTTATAAGTTTGCTTTGAAGAATGCTTCCATCTCTGCACATGCTGTATCTTCATCATCGCCGGATACTTCCACTGTCACTTCTTCACCGCATTTTACGCCTAATCCCATCAGAGCCATCAGCCTGGATGCGTCTGCTTTTTTCTCGCCTTTTACAATCATAATCGTTGAAGCGTATTTTTTCGCCTCCTTCACCAAAATCCCTGCCGGTCTTGCATGGATTCCAACTTCATCTGTGATTACGTAATTAAATGATTTCATGTCTTTCTCTCCTTTTCCTTATGTTTTCGATATCTCGGTATTTGGGAAATAGTATAGTTTCCCCTTATGTTCTGTATTATACATTGCCGGACAGGCAATTTCAAGACCCATTTGCCAGCTTTGGAAGGAAATGGACATCTGTGCCCTACTATTTTCATGGACAAACTACGATTCCCTCCACATCCCGGAATTCTTCCGGGCACTCATCCGTAAGAATAGTTTTCCCTGAAAGCCTGGCAAATGTTACCGGACTCACCACATGGAATTTCGTGTGATCACAGAGGACATAGGATTTCCGGCACTG
Organism: Hominisplanchenecus murintestinalis; assembly: GCF_943193015.1. NCBI lineage: Bacteria > Bacillati > Bacillota > Clostridia > Lachnospirales > Lachnospiraceae > Hominisplanchenecus > Hominisplanchenecus murintestinalis. The sequence goes on along the minus strand of NZ_CALPCM010000009.1, from coordinate 3,778 downwards.
CCCTGCCGCAGTCTTTTTCACAAGAGCCTCGTTTACATCCGGCGTTGTAAACCCGGCAGACCTGCTCACCCCGTTCGCCCCAAAAAATCCCACTGTAAAATGATAGTCATGCAGCATCAGAGCTGCCGTCGTTCCTACGACCGCTTCTGTAGATCCTTTCAGCGTCCCTCCCACCAGAAGCACATGAATTCCCCTGGCGGCAAGCCTCTGGGCATGGGATACCGCATTTGTCACGAACGTAGCGCCTGTTTCTTCCAGAAAATCCAGTATATAGCCCGTAGTCGTCCCTGCATCCAGATAGACAAAATCTTCCCCGCGAATCAGCCTGGCGGCATACCGGGCAATCCGCATCTTCTCTTCCCGGCAGACTTCCTCTTTCTGAGCCACGGTGGGCTCCCTGGACAGCACATTGTTCTCCACTGCCACCGCTCCCCCAAATACCTTCACCAGCTTTCCGGCCCTGTCCAATACTGTGATATCCCGCCTTGCTGTAGATTCTGAAATATCTAAAAGTTCCGTCAGCTCACTCACCATAATGCCGCGCTTTTCTTCCAGAAACTTTAAAATCATCTCCTGCCTTTGTTCTGATAACATCCTTTTCTCCTTCTAATGCTGCAAAATGCCAAAGAATCCAGCCCCCGCCACAAACGGTTTACAGGCTGGAATCCCTGGATATTTATGTTTTACGCCGCTTCTCTTTTCAATACCCCAAGCAATAAGGCAGATACTGCAGTTCCTGCTGCCAGCGCCACCACATACATCGGTGCATTTCCTACTACCGGGAACACAAAGATTCCACCGTGAGGCGCCATCAATGTACAGTTAAACAGCATAGACAGTGCACCCGCAATTCCTGAACCTGCAATACAAGCCGGAAGCACACGGAGCGGATCAGATGCTGCAAACGGAATCGCCCCTTCTGTAATAAATGCCAGCCCCATGATAAAGTTTGCCGGTCCTGACTCTCTTTCCTCTTTTGTGAACTTCTTCTTAAAGAGAATCGTCGCAAGTGCAATCGCGCACGGCGGGGTCATTCCTCCAATCATCACGGCTGCCATGATATCATAGTTCCCTGCCGCAATCGCTGCAGCGCCAAATACATAAGCTGCTTTGTTGAACGGACCTCCCATGTCAACTGCCATCATTGCGCCCAAAATCAATCCTAAAACTACTTTACTTGAACTTCCCATCCCTGTCAATCCATTATTTAAAGCCGTATTAATACCGCCCATGACAGGCTCAACCACAAATGCCATCAAAAGTCCCATAAGCAGAATACCGACTAGCGGATAAATCAGCACCGGAGCAATTTTCTCAAGAAATTCCGGCAGATTGTCACAAACTTTACGGAGCAAAATAATTATATATCCCGCTGCAAAACCTGCCACAAGCGCGCCCAGAAATCCGGATTTCCCATTTGCCGCAATCATTCCTCCCACAAACCCAAGCGCCAGCGCCGGCCTGTCTCCGACTGCTATCGCGATAAATCCGGCAAGCACCGGAAGCATGAACCCAAACGCCACGCCGCCCAGATTTTTAAACCATGCAGCCAACGGCGTAATTGTACCGAAATTTCCTCTCTCTGCTACATCCAACGCATTCATATCCACATTCAGGCTGTCAATCAGAAATGCGATTGCAATCAGGATACCGCCTCCCACAACAAACGGAAGCATATGGGACACTCCATTCATTAACTGTGTATAAATCTGATGCCCGATACCGCCGCTTTTTTTTGCTGCCTGCGGCGATGCAGACGTTTTCGAAGCACTGTGATAAACAGGTGCATTTCCTGAAATGGCGCGCTCAAGAAGTTCTCCTGCTTTACTGATTCCATCAGAAACCTGGCACTCAATCACTTTTTTCCCGTCAAAACGTTCCATCGGAACCTGTGCGTCTGCCGCTACGATAATACAGGCCGCTTCTTCTATGTCCTTTGCTGTGAGAACATTCTTCGCACCCCCGGAACCGCGCGTCTCTATTTTCACATAACAGTTCTTTTCCTTTGCGGCCTTTTCAAGCCCTTCTGCCGCCATATAGGTATGGGCAATGCCCGTCGGGCAGGAAGTAACCGCTAAAATCTTCACCTGCGAATCGTCTGCTGTCCCCGTATCCGCAAGACGCTCGTCAATACTTGCTGTTTCTGCATCTGCCTTATCAATGATTTCCAGAAATTCCTCGGGTGTCCCCGCGTTCCGAAGCGCTGCCTGGAACTCTTCATCCATCATCATCACAGACAACTTACTCAACATATCCAGGTGCACATTATCCTTCGTGTTCGGCGCCGCAATCAGGAAAATCAGTGTAACCGGCTCCCCGTCCAGAGCATCAAAATCCACCCCGCCTTTCACAACCATCGCCGCCAGCCCTGGTTTTTCTACCGCATCACAGCGCCCATGAGGAATTGCAATCCCCTCACCAATTCCAGTTGTCCCCTCTTCCTCCCTCGCATATACCTGTCTGCGGTATGCTTCTTCATCCTTAATCTTTCCGCTTTTCAGCATGAGAGCAATCATCTGATCCAGCGCTTCCTTTTTATCCTTCGGCCTTCCCCCAATCTCTATGCTCCTCTTATCCATCAGTTCCGCAATTCTCATATCCTGTTCCCTCCTTATTTATCTGTCATCTGCACATATATATGCTTAATCTCTTCCCGCGTCGCTAGCCGTTCCGAAAATGCACTCGCACTCCCCGCGGAAACTCCCATGTAAAATGCATGCCTAAAATCCTGTTTCTCCATCCATCCTGCCAAAAATCCTGCCACCATAGAATCCCCTGCGCCCACTCCATTTACCAGCGTTCCCTCCGGCGCAGGAGTTTCATATACTGTCCCGTCCTGTGCCGCCAGCACTGCTCCTTCCCCAGCCATAGACACCAGCACATTCTGTGCGCCCATTTCCTGAAGCTTTCTTGCATACGAAACCACAGACTTCCTGTCCCAAAGTTCCACCTGAAAGATTTCTCCCAGCTCATGGTTATTGGGCTTCACCAGAAACGGACGGTACTCCAACACATTCAGCAGCAGATCCTTTGTCGCATCCACCACAGCCGTTACGCCTCTGCCCTGCAGCCGCTTCAGAATCCGTCGATAAATATCATCTGGCATAGAGCTTGGAATACTCCCTGCAAGCACAAGCACATCCTCTTCTCCCAGTACTTCCAGCTTCTCCATCAGCTCTGCCACCGCCGCTTCGCTGATTTCAGGACCGCAGCCGTTAATCTCTGTCCCGTCAATAGACTTCAATTTCAAGTTGATTCTCGAAATGCCATCCGGCACCATGATGAAATCCGAACGGATTCCCATATGTTCCACTTGACGAATAATCTCTTCGCCCGTAAATCCCGCCGCAAATCCCAGAGCGGTATTTTCAATTCCGAGATTCCCCAGCACTGTCGAAACATTAATTCCCTTACCTCCCGGCAACATCAGCTCCGAACTCGTCCGGTTCGTTATCCCCAGTTTAAAATCCTCCACCGAAACGATATAATCCAGTGACGGATTGAACGTGACTGTATAAATCATTTCATTTCCTCCTGTCTTATTTGTAATTGTATTATATAATCAAATTCATTCAAAGTCAATCATACTATTCCACAATTTTCTTGATTTCAACTTGTGCACTCTGCATAATTTTGATTTATTTTGATTGTTTTTGATTTATTTTTATATGTCCAAAAATTTATTATTTTTTAATATCCTAACTCAAACTTCCCACACCGATTGGTGTGCTGAACCTTGAAAAATCAATACTTTAGTCTATAAAAAAGGCACAAACCT